>JAYUCJ010000127.1:0-1414 GCA_043740415.1 Polaromonas sp.
CCGCCAGCACCGTCTTTGCCGGGCGTGGCGCAGGTGAGCGCCGCCGCAGAAAAAGACAGCGTGACCAGCACAAATCCCATCAGCAACCTCAGCCACGAGCCAATACTATGGGTCATCTAACAAGCCCTCTGTCGTTTCTCTTCTGTTCTGGCGCTGGCGCCGCAAGCGAACACATCGCGCTTGTGGATCGTGAGAGTGGCTTCATCATCCGTCGTGTCGTTACAGGCAACTGCCGCAAAAACCGCGCAGAAACCGTCTGAGAGGAATGTGGCCGGTCGACAAAGCTATTTCAGGCGCACTCGGAATCGCAATTCGAAGAATGGATTCAAGCCGCCGCCGGCTCCGGCCATGGTGCCCTTTGGGTTCAGGCGAATGCGGTTGACGGCCGGGTCGTAGGGCGGCGTTGGCACATACGTCCAAGTGGTGCCGTTGTCGTTCGAGAAATCCACGTCATCGGCCGCGTTGTTGAGCGCGGTGTAGGTCCAGGTGAGATTGCTGGTCGGGCTGCCTTGCACAAACACGATGGGCCCCGAACCCACCGCCCCCAAATCACCGACGAATAGCTCGGTGTTGGCCGGTATCGGATCGGTGATGACGACGGTGTCCAAAGTCACCGTGCCCGCGCCTGAGTTGGTGATACGTATCGTGTATTGCGCAACGGCACCTGGAATATATTTAGGGTTAGTGACGCCATTAAAAGGGTCGTTTAAGGGAACAACAGATTTTAGATTAGTCAGCAGGGCAGTGTTAACTGTAAATGTTTGATCATCTACATTGTAAAAATTGGCCTGACTAAATGGCGTGTTGGGCTGTGCTGGGATGTGAATTAAGCCATTAGTGGCAGCAATGGTACTGGTGGAGGCATCACGCGCATAAACTCTTACAAACCAGTTGCTGCCAGATGCTGTTCCAGCAGGAATGGTGTACGTGGGGTTAGCCAGTATAGAACCGTTGTTTGTCCAAATGTTGTCATTTGCAGTGGCGTCACCATGTGTACCGTCGTTGTAAAGAATAATGCCAGACGCGACTAATGTGCCGCTGTTGTCAAACACATCGGCTGTAACGGGTGTGCCAGCGGCTGTCGGTTGTGCATCTACTTGAGCCGTGATAGAAAGCGTTTGCCCACCTGTGAGTGTTGTAGGTGCAGTTGGTAACGTAATATTCACACCAAATCCTTCTGGTATGCCTAGTGTTGCACTAACTACTGACCATTCAACATCATCTATATGAAACCAGGTTTTATATAAAGTGGTATGTGAACTAGTAATTCTTAGTGTGACTGTTTGCCCGACAAAACTTGCTAAGCTCGCTGTGGCAGTAAACCAGGGCTCACTGCCACAAGTAACTGTCATTCCAGAGCGATGCGTTCCCGTTGTGTCACAATCAAATCCATTGTATTGACCGTATCCTGAAG
>JAYUCJ010000128.1:0-1413 GCA_043740415.1 Polaromonas sp.
CATGAAACCTCCGTCCTTTTCGTTCACCGCAGTGCCCGACGCGATCCTTTTGGCTAATCCCTCCTGGACCAGGCGCGAAGCAGTAGGCTCCCAAATGACGGCCGCGTCGAGCTTGCCCGCCCGAAAACCGCTGGTGATCACTTCGATGTTTTGATTCAGGTAAGCGGCCGGTTCAACGCTCTCCTTTTTGAACACTGCCTGTGCGAAGCGGTCGGCACAACTTCCTTTGGGTACGGCCACTTGCTTGCCGCTCAACCATTTGATGGCGTCCTTCTGGTTGGCAAACTTGGGTGCGTCCGAGCGGGCGAGGAAATTATTGCATTGATCCGTACCAACACCCAACGTGGCAACGATGCGAATATCGGCAACCTCTTGCTTGGTAGTCGACACGACGGCAGGCATGTCGCCGACGTAGCCTATGTGCTGCTTACCAGCGAGCATAGCGTTAACAATGATGGCACCTTGGAGTCCCACCGAAAATTCCACGGTGGAGCCCTTAGGCAAATACTTCTCGTAGAACTTCTTGTCCTTCATCACCACACCGGACCACGACTCCGTGTAGTACGGCTGATATCCCACCACGAGATTGACCGGTTGACCTACCTTGCCGTATTCGAGCTCACCCGCGATTGCGGACAAGGGGGCACCCTGCAGTGCCAACAGGGATACGAACAGCGTACTCTGGGTAGTTTTTGTCCACCAATTTTTCGTGCATGTCATGACAGTCTCTTTCTATGGTTTAACTCTTGAACAACGAATTCGATTCCAGATTTATTTTGTATCTTGCAATTGCCCCACCTTTGCCATGCCCTGCGTTTGAGCGCCATCCTGCCTACGACAAACTCGCGTGTTTTATTTTGGGGCAGTAGAGATGTCCTGAGCCTTGATGCTCCCCAATGGCAAGGATGCGCCGACTTCGCCAGCCACTGTTCGCGCAACAGAATCGTCCAACGCGCCGGGCGGGGGCTCGCCCACGTTAATCACCTTACTTTGATGGAGGAATGTATAGATGCTCTTCAACTGCTTGTGCACGCGATCATCAAACACAAAGGGCTTTTCATCCCGGATCGGGCTGCCACCGGCGGCGGTCGGTATCGCCCCGTAGATGGAAAACCACGCCATGCGCACCGTGATACCTGTGGTTTGCCCTTTGACAATCTCTGCCACTTTGACCCAATTTTTCGGATCCAGAACGAACCGTTGCGCCTCCATTTCCATTTTCATCCAGGCTTTTACAACGTCAGGCCGTTGCGTCATGAAGTCGTCGCGCATGGCAATATATCCGGAATCCGGGATGTCAAAGGCATGGCCGGTAATGGCGTATTTCGCGATTCCCTCCCCAACCAGATTGCCAATTCTTGATGCGGTCGGCTCCCACAGTGCGACAGCGTCGAGCTTCTTGGCCCGCAGATT
>JAYUCJ010000129.1:0-1406 GCA_043740415.1 Polaromonas sp.
CGTTTCATCTTTCAACAAGGTGCCAAAAAATCGCCGCCAAACGCTGGGCGTGGCCAGTTTGTCGTCTTCCAGCAAGGTGTAATTGGCGGGTAAATTCAAACCTTCCAGCACAGACAGCGGCGCGGTACGCAACAGTGAGGCAAACCAGCCATGAAAGGTTTTGATCTGCACACCACGCCCTTGTGAGAGCATTTTTTGATATAAATTTTGTAGCTGCTCAGGCAATGAATACGCCGGCTTCAGGCCATGTTTATCAGTTTTATTGACGTCAACGCCTCGAATTTTCAGCTCAAACACTAGCTTCTCAGGCGTTGCAAAAGCAAACTCCGCCAACCATTCCTGCAAACGCTGGCGCATCTCACCAGCGGCTTTTTTGGTGAAGGTGATGGCTAGGATTTCGTGCGCTTTGATCTCTGCCTTGTCGCCGTTGGGCGATTCGTCTTCCAGCAAAGCTCGGATCATCCGCGACACCAGCATCCAGGTCTTCCCCGCACCGGCGCAGGCTTCCACCGCCACGCTGCGCTGTGGGTCGCAAGCGATGGCGTAAAACTGAGCGCTAGAAACGGACTTGCCGTTGTGCTCGTAAGCGGCCGTCATACCCAAAAATCCTTCCGGCACAGCCCACGCGCCGCGCAGTAGTCACAAGCGGCGCCCTCACCCAAAGCCGGCAGCGGTTTGCCCGCGCTGATGCTTTGCATATCGTCCAAAATGCTCTCAATCAAAGCGCTGCGGCTGTGGTCAATATCTGGCTGGGCGTAGGTTTTGGTCAGCTTTTCACTGACGTTGACATACGCAGCCGCCAGCGTTTCATCGCCTACCAGCGCGGCATAAAACGCGAGCTGCGTGTCTTCCAACGGCTCTTTCAGACGTTTGGCGGTTTTGCTGTCGCTTTCGGTTTTGTAGTCCAGCACCATGGCTGTACCGCCGGTTGACTTGTCGATACGATCAAGCTGGCCCACCAGTTTCAAGCCAAAATTGCCAATCGAAAGCTCACGCCAAACTTCGGCTTGGTCAAACGTCCAACCCGCAGCTTGATGGCCTATCAGCCAATTGATGTAGCCATCGCGCAGCTTAGGCCAGGTCGCCGCCCACGGCAAAAATGCATCGTCCGGCAATTGCATGGTTTTTGAAACCTCTTCAAACGCTATATTTAAAATAGCTGTATAGGCATTAAATACGCCGGCTGATGGCATATTAAAGTCTATTTCTGACGAATTATTCAGTGCTTCATGAAAATGGCTCAGCACCGCGTGCAGCCACAGCCCAAACTCGCGTTTGTCCAGCGTTTCTTGCAGTTCATCGTCTTCCTTCAAACCCAACTGTTGCAGCGCAAAAAACTGGTACGGGCAGGTGCGCAGCTTGCTATAGCCGCTGGCGGACAGGCGGGTGACGGGGAGTTGGCTGCC
>JAYUCJ010000130.1:0-9316 GCA_043740415.1 Polaromonas sp.
ACGGCGCCCTCGCCCGCATTGTAAGAAGCAATGGCCAACTCCATTTGACCCGGAAACATATTGATCAACGTGCGCAAATACTTGGCGCCAGCGTTGATATTGGTTTTCGGGTCGCGCAGCTTTTGCTCGACGCTGTTTTTTTTATCAGCGTTCACGCCAAAGCGTTTGGCGGTGTCTGGCATCAGCTGCATCAAGCCAATCGCACCTTTGGGCGACACGGCTAAGGGGTCAAAACCCGATTCTGCGACGATGAGCGCCTGCAACAATTCAAAATCAATACGATAGGTTTTTGCCGCATCACGCATGTGGTGGCGCACGGCTTTGAAGCTGGGCGACACATCAAAATACGCTTGAATTTTGGAATTCACTTTGTCTTTGGCGGCGATGCTGGCGACGCTTTCAGGTGTTGAATTAGCTGTAACCGCTGCATTTTTTGAGGCATTTTTCGACACCACGCCCTGCTGCGTATCAAAACTCTCGCCACCTTTGAAAAACAACTCATACCGAGCATCCACCCTCTCTGCTGCGAAATGCGCCACACCTTTGTCGTCAATAAATCCATACACATCTGCATGCGCTGATTGCTGCGAAAATAATAGCAGTATAGGCAATAAATACGCCGGCTGGAAGCATATTTTACCTATAAATTTAGCGATTTTATTAAAAATAGCAGCTACCATCGTATTGTTTAAATATCTACTTCCACAGTATCGCCGTGCAATTCCATCAGCTCGCGCCGGCTGGAGGCTTCGCCTTTGCCCATCAACTTGGTGATCAGCTCTTCCGTGGCTTTGAAGTCCAGTTTACCCAGTTCTACGGGCAACAGGCGGCGGGTGTCGGGGTTCAGCGTGGTGTCCCACAGCTGCTCGGCATTCATCTCGCCCAATCCTTTGAAGCGGCTGATCGCCCAACTGCCTTCTTTCACATTGTCTTTGCGCAGTTTATCCAATATAGCCGTTAACTCGCCGGCGTCCAAGGCATAGACCTTAGAAGCCGGTTTTTTTCCCCGTGCGGGCGCATCGACCCTGAAAAGCGGTGGCCGCGCCACGAAGATATGACCCGTTTCGATCAATTTGGGGAAATGGCGGAAAAACAGAGTCAACAATAGCACCTGAATGTGCGAGCCGTCAACGTCCGCATCGCTCAAAATACAGACTTTACCGTAGCGCAAACCGGTTAAATCAGGCGAATCGTTCGGCCCATGCGGATCCACGCCGATGGCGACGGAGATGTCGTGAATCTCGGTATTGGCAAACAAGCGGTCGCGTTCGACCTCCCAGGTGTTCAAAATCTTACCCCGCAGCGGCAAAATCGCTTGGTTTTCTTTGTTGCGTCCCATTTTGGCGCTGCCGCCGGCGGAGTCGCCCTCAACCAAAAAGACCTCGTTGTACAAAATGTCGCGGCTTTCGCAATCGGTAAGCTTGCCTGGCAGCACAGCCACGCCAGAACCTTTGCGCTTTTCAACCTTTTGACCCGCTTTTTGGCGAGTTTGGGCGGCTTTGATGGCGAGTTCAGCCAGTTTTTTGCCGTAATCCACGTGCTGGTTCAGCCACAGCTCTAAGGAAGGACGCACAAAACCTGAAACGAGACGCACAGCATCGCGCGAGTTCAGCCGCTCTTTGATCTGCCCCTGAAACTGCGGGTCTAGCACCTTGGCAGACAGCACGTAGCTGGCGCGGGCGAAGACGTCTTCTGGCATCAGCTTCACGCCCTTGGGCAGCAAGCCATGCAGATCGATGAAGCTTTTGACGGCGGTGAACAAACCATCGCGCAACCCGCTTTCGTGCGTACCGCCGGCGCTGGTAGGAATCAAATTGACGTAGCTTTCGCGCACCGGTGCACCATCTTCGGTGAAGGCCACGCACCACTGCGCGCCCTCGCCTTCGGCAAAGCTTTCACTGGCGCTGTCGGCAAAGCCTTCTTCTTCAAAGAGCGGAATAACCGGGTCTGCGTTCAGCGTTTGCATCAAATAATCACGCAAACCGCCTTTGTATTGCCAGTTTTGCGTGTCTTTGGTTTTTTCGTTGATCAGCGTAACTGTCACACCTGGCATCAACACGGCTTTGCTGCGCAGCAAATGCGTCAGCTCTGTCATCGGCAAGACGGCGGTTTCGAAGTATTTGGGGTCAATCCAGACCCGCACAGTGGTGCCGGTTTTGCGGTCACCGTCGCCAGTTTTGCGGATTTCTAAAGGCTCAATCACGTCGCCTGCGGAGAAAACGAGCCTAGCCACCGAGCCTTCGCGGTAGCTGGTCGCCTCCAGCCGTTTGGCCAACGCATTCGTCACGCTCACGCCCACGCCGTGCAAGCCGCCCGAGAAGCTGTAAGCGCCGCCTTTGCCCTTGTCAAACTTGCCACCGGCGTGCAACTGGGTGAACACCAGTTCGATGACCGGTGCGTTTTCAGTCGGGTGCATGCCAAACGGGATGCCACGGCCATCGTCTTCAATACTGACAGAGCCATCGCTATGCAGTGTGACTTTGATCTTTTTGCCATGCCCTGCCAGCGCCTCGTCTGCCGAGTTGTCCAGCACTTCTTGGATGACGTGCAGCGGGTTGTCGGTGCGCGTGTACATACCGGGGCGCTGCTTGACGGGCTCTAAGCCTTTCAAGACGCGGATCGAGCTTTCGGAATATTCAGCAGGGGTGGAAGTTGATTTCGTTGCCATAGCGTTGCATTGTAGACGGTTTCAAATGTTTACTGTACAAATAATCAGTATAACGAATTTAGAGGCTTAGTTCGCATGCGACAGCAAGTAGTGACGAACTTGGCTAAACTCAAGTCATATGACGACATCACTACAAACACACAAACCCCTCAGCCTCAGTCAAGTTCTGATCTGCGGTGCCGCCATCGTCACGCTGGCCATGGGCATTCGTCACGGCTTTGGGTTGTGGCTGCAGCCGATTACCACGCAATACGGCTGGACGCGTGAGAATTTTGCCTTCGCCATTGCGATTCAAAACCTCTCTTGGGGCGTTACCGGCATTGCGGCGGGCATGCTGGCGGACAAGTTTGGCGCGTTCAAGGTCATCATAGGCGGTGCGATTCTTTATGCGCTGGGCTTGTTTGGCATGGCTTATATGTCAACGCCCTTTCTGTTTGCCCTGTCAGCCGGTGTGCTGATTGGCGCAGCGCAGTCTGGCACAACGTACGCGGTGATTTATGGCGTGATTGGGCGCAACGTACCACCTGAAAAGCGTAGCTGGGCGATGGGTGTGGCTGCAGCGGCAGGCTCGTTTGGACAATTCTTGATGGTGCCTACCGAGGGCTTTTTGATCAGCAGCTTTGGCTGGCAGCAAGCGCTGGTGATGCTGGGTTTTGCCACGCTGTTGATGATTCCACTGTCGTTCGGCTTGCGAGAACACGCTTTTTCCAACGGTTCAGTTCCTGCCAAACGCGACCAAACGATCATGGAAGCGCTCAAAGAAGCCTTCAAATACCCCAGTTTTCAGCTTTTGATGGCGGGTTACTTTGTCTGCGGCTTTCAAGTCGTCTTCATTGGCGTGCATTTGCCCAGCTACTTGAAAGACAAAGGCTTGTCGCCCCAAGTGGCCAGTTATGCGCTGGCTTTGGTGGGTTTGTTCAATGTGTTTGGCACGTATATTGCCGGCTCTTTGGGGCAAAGACTGGCGAAAAGCAAAATACTATCTTTTATCTACTTTGCCAGAGCCGTTATCGTTGCCGTATTTATACTCGCTCCCTTAACGCCAATGAGCGTATATATATTCGCCAGCCTCATGGGTTTGTTGTGGTTATCTACCGTGCCGCCGACCAATGCACTAGTCGCGCAGATATTCGGCATTCAACATTTGTCCATGCTCAGTGGCTTTGTGTTTTTCAGCCACCAAATTGGCTCGTTTTTAGGCGCGTGGATGGGCGCGGTGATCTTTGATGCGAATAGGAGCTACGACGTGATGTGGTACATCATCGTCGCGCTGGGTGTATTTGGCGGATTGATTAATTTACCGGTGAAAGAATCGGCTGTACCTCGGTCTCAGCTGAAACCCGCTTGATATGAACATCGCACCGAATATCGTCAAACGACTGCTCATTTGGGCAGCGGTTGCCGTTGCCTTGGGCGCTGTGTTCATGGCGTATATTCGACCCGAGTTCATGGTTGAACTGGCGAATCAGATTTGGTTGTGTTTTTAGCGCCATTTTTAGCTTTGCTTCAGCTTTACTTTTAGGGTCAGATTCTCTAGGTAGAATGCGGTAATTAGCAGATTAAATTTCACTTTTACGTAACCCCCTTTATGACACCCATCACCGGAAGCATCGTGGCGTTGGCCACACCCATGAATTTAGACGGCAGCGTGGACTACCCTGCGCTGCGAAAGCTGATTGATTGGCACATCACCGAAGGCACAGACTGCATCGGCGTGGTCGGCACAACGGGCGAATCGCCCACCGTCAACGTGCAAGAACATTGCGAGATCATTCGCGTCTCGGTCGAAGAATCCAAACGCTACGCTGCGGCTAATCCATCGGTGCGTGGAGGCAAACACGTGCCCATCATGGCTGGCTGCGGTGCGAATTCAACGACTGAAGCGATTGAACTGGCCAAATACGCCAGAGAAGTCGGTGCAGACTGCCAACTGCAGGTCGTGCCCTACTACAACCGCCCGACGCAAGAAGGCCAATACCTGCATTTCAAAGCGATTGCCGAAGCTGTCGCGCTGCCTATGGTGCTTTACAACGTGCCTGGTCGCACTGTGGCCGATATGTCGGTCGAGACAACGCTGCGTTTAGCGCGTGTGGATGGCATCGTCGGCATCAAAGAAGCCAGTGGAAACATTGACAAAGCGCAGTGGCTGATCAAAGGTGCGCAAGCTTTGAAAGCGGAACTAAAGAAGGATTTCGCGATCTATTCAGGCGACGACCCAACCGCTGTGGCGATGATGCTGTGCGGTGGTCAAGGCAATATCAGCGTGACGGCGAACATTGCGCCCAAGCTCTTGCATGAGCTGTGTGTGGCCGCTGTGGCGGGTGATATCAAGACGGCGATGGCGATTCAGCTCAAGTTGCTGAGTTTGCACAAAGCCATGGGCATTGAAGGCAACCCGATTGCTGTGAAGTGGGCAATGAAGCGTTTGGGACTGTGTGGCCCGGCGATTCGCCTGCCATTGACAGAATTAACCGCGGCCAGCCAACCCGCTGTGGAAGCTGCCATGCGTGAAGCTGGATTGCTGTAATTGATCACAATTTTGAAGGATTCCAGAGTGAACCGAAACGTTAAATTGAACACCGTACAACGCACGATCAGCTTGGCTGTGCTCTGCGCTTTTGGCTTGGGTGCTTGCGCCGTGATTGAGGAAGACAAAATCAATTACAAAAGCGTTCAAAAAGGCAACTCTCTAGAAATTCCACCCGATTTGGTTCAACTCAGCCGTGACAACCGCTACCAACTGCCGGGCAACAGCAACTCTGCCAGCGGTTTTGAAGCGGGAAAATCAACCCAAACCACAACTGCCACCGCGCCTTTGACTTTGGGCGATGTGAGCATTGAACGCGCCGGCAATCAGCGCTGGCTGGTCGTCAAGCGCGCGCCAGACAAAGTTTTTCCTGTCTTGCGTGATTTTTGGACAGACAACGGCTTTTTGCTCGCCACCGACGAGCAAGGCTTGGGTATCATTGAGACAGACTGGGCGGAAAACCGCGCCAAATTGCCGCAAGACTTCATACGCGCCAGCTTGGGCAAACTGCTCGATTCGATTTACTCGACGGGCGAGCGCGACAAGTTCCGTACCCGCATTGAGTTGAACAGCGCAGGTGCGACTGAAATCTACGTCAGCCACCGCGGCATGGTTGAAAAATACCAAGCTGGCAACTCAGGCACCACCGTGTGGGAGCCGCGTGCGCCAGACCCAGAGTTAGAAGCCGAATTTTTACGCCGTATGATGGTAAAAATGGGTGTGACTGAAGAGCAATCCAAAAAGGTCGTTGTCGCTGCGCCAGCGGTTCAAACCTCTAAAATCGTGAGTGAAAACGGCCAAAGCGTGTTGCAAGTGAGCGAAGCTTTTGACCGTGCTTGGCGCCGCGTCGGTTTGGCGCTTGACCGCACCGGCTTCACCGTGGAAGACCGCGACCGCGCGCAAGGCATTTACTTTGTGCGCTATGTTGAGCTGAATCCTGATTTGAAAGAAAAAGGCTTTTTGTCCAAGCTCCTGAACCTCAGCGGCGACACCAACACACCGGTCTTGAAGTACCGCATTTTGGTGAAAAGTAACAACGCCACACAAACCACAGTCAGCGTGCAAAACGCAACGGGTAGCGCAGCGCCTGCCAAAGATACGCAAAACATCCTGAAGGTGTTGGCCGACGATTTGAAGTAATATTTATCGCTAATTCAAGCCATGCTCCGCTATAAAAATCTGAGCAGCGGCAGCACGGGAAACGCCACATTGGTTGAAGCCAGTGGTGGACACAGCGCAGCTTTAAACCGCAAACCAAGCCGTGTTTTGGTCGATTGCGGCATGCGGCTTTCTCGTCTGCTTGAGTTGCTGGCGCTGGCCGATGTGCAACCCGCTGACATTGACGCCATCTTCATCACCCACGAGCACAGCGACCATATTGGCTGCGTCACGCAGTTCGCATCACGCTACAGCATTCCGGTATGGGCGAGCCAAGGCACGCACGCTGCGTTGCAAGACATGCAGCGAAAACTCCGCATCAAACAACCTACGCACTCTCAACTAGTGCCGGGCTTTGAAGCCTTGGTGCACATCGCGGCGGATACTTGCCCGATCACGATTGGCGACCTACAACTCGACCCTTTCACCGTGCCCCACGACGCGCGTGAGCCATTGCAGCTGACCTGTACCGATGGCAATGTCAAACTCGGCATCTTGACCGACCTGGGTCATGCCAGTCGCCATGTTTTAGATCAATTAGCAGGCTGCAATGCGCTTCTCTTAGAAAGCAACCATGACGAAGAGATGTTGAGCAAGTCTAAATACCCGGCGTTTTTAAAAGCGAGGGTCGGCGGCGATTTTGGGCATTTATCGAACGCGCAAGCGGCAAATATTTTGTCGGCCGTGATGCATGACAAACTGCGCCACGTCAATGCCGCGCACTTGAGCCAGCAAAACAACCACCCTGCACTGGCTCAAAGCGCTTTGGCGACTGTGCTGGGCTGCATGCCTGCTGAGATTTTTGCAGCCTGCCCCGAGACGGGCACGCCTTGGATGATGGTTTAAAAAAAACCAATAAATACAGACGTAAAAAAACCGCTAGCTCTTGCGAGTAGCGGTTTTTTATTAACCTGCTATTTGCTTTGCAGCAAACAGCGTGGTTAAAGAAGAATTACTTCTTTGCGCCTTCAACAGCTTTAGTTGCAGCAGCTTTAGCAGCGTCAACAGCAGCAGTAGCAGCTGTTCCAGCAGCGTCTTTAGCAGCAGTTGCAGCAGTACCAGCAGCAGCTTTAGCTGTGTCGGCAGCAGCGCCAGCAGCAGCTTTAGATGCGTCAGCAGCAGCGCCAGCAGCAGCAGTAGATGCAGCAGCAGCGTCTTTAGCAGCTTCAACAACTGGAGCAACTACCGCAGCAGCAGCAGCAGGTGCTTCAACTTTCGGCATTTCAACTTTAGCTTCTTCTTTTTTGCCGCAAGCGACCAGAGCAGCAGCAGCGATAACAGCTGCGATAACGATTGACTTGTTCATGAGAGAGTCCTTAGTAATTAATAAATAAGAGAAAAACAATTTCCGGAAATTGTCAAAACGCCAACTCTCTCTACGGCAACCTGCTAAACAGTTTAACAAGCCACCATGTCAAAAGCGAGTGCTTCAACGTTAGATGAAAAATACTCGAGTTTCTTGCACCTAAGCCTTCAATTATAGCTGGAATTCAGGCATCCAAGTGAAAACCCTTAGTTAGTTTACCCTTGCTTAGATTTTTTCTTGATGAAAACTTGCAGACAGTTGCGCCAAGAAGACACTTTTTTATAGCAACCAACCCGCATCAGCCCATTCTTGCAGCAGCGCCATCGCCCCGTCACTGGCTTTGCTGAGGTCTTTGGGTTCAAGGAAACGCTGATTTGCCAAACGCTGCATCAATGTGGCGTCTTTTCCTGCGGCGCGCCAGCTCTCGCCGTTTAAAAAGATGTGTCGGGCATCAAACAGCATCTGGCTGCGGGGGTGCAGATCAAGGCGATTTTGGCGCGTCAAAATGATGTCTTCCTCACTCTCAGGCTCGGGTTCGTCAAACCACACATTCGCTTTCGGCTCGGTCAAATACTCGCCCAAATTGCGCGCCAAAGCGTCTGGGTCAGACATCGCTTTTTCTACCGCTGCTTTGGCGAAATCTAGCAGCGCAGCCGGAATTTGCGCGGGCTCTTCCACGGCTTCTTGCTTGGGATCTTTGTAGAGTATCTTGTTTGCTATATTTTTTGCTATATTTTTAGAAGCGTTATTGGCAGTAGATTCGCCGGCTACATCGCTGTTTTCATCCTCACTTTCGCCATCTTCCGCATCATCATTTTCCACTTCCTCCAGCGTGTCATCCGCAAAACGCTGCAACAGCTCCCGCGCCAGCTCCAGCTCAGCCGGCGCTCTGAAACCGATGGAATACGTCATGCACTCGCCCACCGCCACGCCCTCGTGCGCGTACATGGGCGGCAAATACAGCATGTCACCGGCTTCTAAAACAAACTCTTGCTCGGGCACAAAATTCGCCAAAATCTTCAGCGGCACGTCTTTTTGCAGTGTCAGGTCTTTTTGTTTGCCAATCTTCCAGCGGCGTTGGCCCTCAGCTTGCAGCAAAAACACGTCGTAGCTATCAAAATGCGGCCCCACACCGCCGCCGTCGGTGGCAAAGCTGATCATCAAATCGTCCAGCCGCGCATCGGGCGCAAAGCGGAATTGGTTTTTCAGCTCATAGGCTGCCTGGTTGTGCAAATCGACGCCTTGCACCAGCAGCGTCCAGTTCGGATTTTTCAAGGCTGGCAAAGCGTCCGCATAGATCGGGCCGTTCACCATCGTCCACTTCATTGTCGATTTCGCAGCGGTTTTTTTGCTGCTTTTAGACGCTGGTTTAGACGCTGGTTTGGTCACCGTTTCAACAATCAACCGCGACTCCACATCCTCCTGCTCCGCCATGGCAAACAGCTCTTCCCGCGACAACAATGGCTTGAAATCGGCAATCGCAGCCCGAATCAGCAAGGGCTTTTTCTGCCAATACTTGCGCATGAACTCCGCGGGGCTGATATTGCCCAGCAGTTGCAGTGGTAGATTGGGTGGAACGATGTTTGTCATAGATGCTGAAATATTAGCTGATTTCTTAGTTTTGGGTGTGGTTTTAGGCATGCGACAATTGTCCTAT
>JAYUCJ010000131.1:0-3518 GCA_043740415.1 Polaromonas sp.
CCCTAGTACGGGCGCACTGAGCGGTTACACCAACGACGGCACCCTCTTCATGGGTGGCCAGCGCATAGGCAACCCGCACCAAATCCTGCATGACGCGCAAATACCCGCGTTCATGACGATCACGGGGTTTAGAGCCACCTACAGCAACGTCAACGACCCGCTCGCTCCGAACTACGGCCAAGGCACTTTGGCGCAGATGGAGACGCAAGCCACCACGGGCAGTGATGCCAGCGTGCTGTTTAACCGCGTCTACCTCACGCCAAACAATCCCTACCCAGTCGTGCCACTTGGCACACACAACAACTACCAAACCTACCAAAACGCCCTGATTGACGCCAGAGCAGCCAACTACCTGCTGACCAACGCCGATGATGGTAAGGCTTACGTCTTCAAAACCGTAACAGCCGCCAGCCGCCAAGCGGCAGACCTCTTAATCCGCGAACTGCCCAACACCAGTCAATTCAAGTCCTATGCAGATCCACAGGGTGGTGCTGTGCTGATGCGAGTTAGCCAAAACGGTGATGCAGTTGCTTTAGCCGCTTACTTAGCCACCGTCAAACCCTATGACTACAGCTGGCAGCCCAACTTTGGAACTGCATTTGGACAAAATGGTGGCCAAAATCCCTATGGTGGCTGGGCAAACTCGAATAACTTTGCGCCCGACTATTCCGAAGGTGCGCCCCCCGCACAAAGCTTTCAAGCGTTTGTCAAGCAGTTGCAAGACAGTGCGGTAGCTAATGACAAAAAGGTACGCAGTCAAACCAGTGCCAACAGCTTAGATTTAAGCGGTGTTAATCCGAATAGCCTGTTTGGTGAGGGTTACAACCTCTTTCAGTATGGCAGCAACAGCAATCCGAATCGGGATTTAGAGAATGATTTCTTAAGAAGACTGCAAAGTGGGCAACTCACCGTAGGCACAGATGCCTACAACGAGGCTAGCCGCATTGCCCAAGAGCGGTACAGGATTGCGTATGCCACACGCTTAGAGACTGGCAAGCCACTGCAATATAGCGTGGCGGATGCGCAAAGGAAAGCCAATGAGCTTAACTTAGCAGCGGTTAATCCTAATGAGTTGTTTGGTCAAGGGTTTGACCTCTTTCAGTTCAACAAAGCATTGCGTGCCAATGGCGATGCTGAGAATGTCTTACTTGCTAGGCTACAAAACGGCGAACTCACACCTGGCAGCAGTGAATACGCCCAAGCGACGCAAATTGCACAGGAGCGGCTAAGACAAGCTTATAGCTTGAGCTTGTCACCACCACCGCCTAAGTCCATTCCAAAGTGGAAGCAAATAGCTGGTTTGGTGGTGGGTGCTGTGTTGACGTTTGTGACGGCTGGCTTGGCCGCGCCCTTCATTGGCGCGGCGCTTGGCGTGGGGGCAACTGTCGCATCCGCAATAGCGGGTGTTGTAGGCAGTTATGTCGGAGCTGTAGTGAGTACGGGCATCACTACGGGCAGTATGAGCCAAGCGCTTCGAGCAGGAGAAAAAGCCCTCGTTAGCGGCAGCATCAAAGCGATTGTTGCAAGCGCTATCGGGGCGGGCTTTATCAGTGACATTATTGGCGGGACGATAGCCACCAAGGTGGTCAACGGAGGCAGTATTGAAGATGCCTTCAAAGGCGCTGTTATTGGTGCTGCTGTTACCTTTGTGGCCGATGGCATTGGAGAAAAGTTTGCAGGAGCCATTAAAGATGCGAACTTAGGCGACGTAGGTACTGAGCTGGCACATGGGGCGCTGGGCTGTGTGACGGGGATGATTAGGTCGCAAAGTGGCAGTGGTTGTGTGCCTGGAGCGGCGGGGGCGGTTGCAGGGCATTTGCTCGCACCCGTGATATTCAACTCAGGCTTTGACCCGCTAGGGACTGGAACGGTGCAAGGTATCAAAGACAGTGCTGTCTTTTTCTCGGGTGTTGTAGGTGGTGCGGTTGCTGCGGCTGTGGATAAAGATGACCAAGTCAACACAAACTACGGTTTGGGGAGTGCAGCGGGAAGTAATGCGGCCGAAAATAATGCGCTTGCGTATGTTGCACGGATGCCAGATATTTTAGCAAAATTAGCAAGTGGCGGATGGCAAGCTTTGACTGCAGAAGCGCTAGTAGCCTTAAGGTGGTGCGCTTCCAATCCAACTTGTTCTACAGGGCTACCTACGGCGGTCATTGGTTACCTTGCGACTCAGCGTATGGCAACTGCACCAAGTGCGGCGGATCAAATTCCAACCGGGTATCCTAATGCTCCGCCGCCTACGGGGGGTACGCCGCCCTCGTTAATCACTACAGACAATCAACCTAACAATACAGGGAATACTAACCCTGTAACAAGCGGTGATTCAAACAACACGGGTGGAAATCAGATCGTTGATCCTGTTGGCTCGAATGTTGTGGGTGGTGGATATGGCGCGGGTGGTTCGCCTAATGTGGGTAATGGGATTGTTCTCAATGAGAGTAATCGTGACCCACGATTACCTATTCAAGAGCCGACCGTAGGAACTAATGGGCTACCGATTGAGTCGAACTCGAAACATACGACTGGGTTACCAGGAAATAGTCCAAACGCTGGCACAGAACCACGCAACTCATTAGATTTATTTAACAATTCAGTGCCTGGAAATGACTCGAAAACGCGTTACGCAATAGATTCGAATGGCAATATAAATCGGTATTCTTCAGATGGACGCGGCGGTGCTTATCATTGGACGGGAAGCACAGGAGATTTAAAAGCACCACTAGATCCTAGTAAAATTCCAATAGAGGTGAGACGGCTACTAGGTGTAAAGAAATGAACTTAGTTTTTGGTGATCCAAATGAGTTTGCTATTTGCGCCTTGGTCGTCCCTGAGTGGTCAACAAGTAATTTTCCTAACGGTTTGCTTTTTTATATGGTGAAGGGGCATTTATTAGGTACAGATATAAAGCACTCTACGCTAAATACGAACCTCAATCTTGATTCGGAATGCAAAAGTATCGCAGCGCAGATATGTGATACGAGTCTAGCGGCAACCCCTACTATGGCGGCTTATCTTGAACTGTCGGCGCGAACATGGGCACTCGGGCGTGATCATAACGATTACTCCTACAACGTTGCTACATACTGCCAGTCTGACGTACAAGAGATGGTTTATCTTGTCAAAACCCCTTTTGGCTACGATCGTCTAATTTGGGGCAATGGATACGGTTATGACTGTGATGGAAATGCTCGTGATGATGTAAACAATGTCACCGAGTGTCAATTGCCTGAAGGACTCGTATTAAAAACTATGCAACTTGCAAGCGCATATAAATGGTAACTTTAATATTTTTATAACATGAAAACACTTCTCTTAACTCTCATTCTTTCTTTATCAGCCGCGACCACCTTTGCCGCACCCCCAACTGCCGCCAGCATCGAAGCCATCCTCTCCACCAACGGCAGCCAACAATCCTTGGAATCCACATTGGCAGGTGTAGAAGGCCGCATGCGCCAAGAAATCAACCGCCAGTTATTCACCCACAACGGTGGCCCAATTACGCCAGCTCAGAAATT
>JAYUCJ010000132.1:0-9257 GCA_043740415.1 Polaromonas sp.
GGCATCACGATGGTGATCATTCCGGAAGAGAACGTGAAGGACTTGCAGGACATTCCGGAGAACGTCAAGAACCACCTGGAAATCGTGCCGGTGAAGTGGATCGACCGGGTTCTGGAACTGGCACTGGAGACCGTGCCACAGCCGCTCCCCGACGACGAGCCCGCCAAGCCGATCGAAGTGGCCAAGCCGGTCGCGCCTGCCGCAAGTGTGGAATCGCTGACGCACTGAGGGCCGCCGGGCGGGCAGCTTGGCACTGAGTCGGGTTTGATCCGGTATATACTGTTGGTCTTGGCTGATTTCGCAAGGAATCGGCGTGAAGTGCGGGAGTAGCTCAGTTGGTAGAGCGCAACCTTGCCAAGGTTGAGGTCGAGAGTTCGAGACTCTTTTCCCGCTCCAATTTTTCAAAAAGGGAAGCTCAGGCTTCCCTTTTTTGTATGACTTCTTTATGAAGTGGCGATGCGATCAATATAAAAAGCAAATGTTAAAATATTGACTCATTTCCTGAAGTTTTTTTGGCGCAGTAACAAAGCGGTTATGTACCGGATTGCAAATCCGAGTAGGTCGGTTCGACTCCGGCCTGCGCCTCCAAATTGCTCGGCTATGTGTTTTTATGCATGGTTTGACGGCCTCGATGGTGGAATAGGTAGACACAGCGGACTTAAAATCCGCCGCTTTCGTTCATAGCGGGCGTGCCGGTTCGATTCCGGCTCGAGGCACCACCCAAAAAATCAAACTTGCAGCAAACTTATCTTTGATACGCAATTCAATATTCGTATTCAATATCGATGTATGATTTGCTTAATCATTTGCCCCACCTTAGTTATATGACCCGCTACAACGCTCCTTTTGAAATTCATGTGCATGGACAAGTTGCACTGCTGACTAGCGTCAAGTTTGAGCAGCTTCAAGACGCACTGAAGCCGATATGGAGCTATTCTGGCGCACGCTCTTTGTCTGAGGGTGCGAATAGCTCGTATGAAGAAGAGCCTGGCATCAAGTTTGATGCGACAGAACATCTTTTACAAATGTGCTGGACTGTACCTGGCGACGAAGATTTCCGCCAGTCGCTCGATGAAATGTGTATGAATCTTAATGAGATTGCCGAAACCGGTGCAGCGATTGAAGTGACGTTTTACGATACAGAGTTTGACGACGAAGATCGGGATGAAGACCCTGCCGTTGAAGATGACTCCAGAGATGATTTCTTGATGCTATTTGTCGGCCCTACACCTGCCGCCATCATGCAAGTGCAACGCGATTTATTGGTGCAAGACGTCGTGAGCCTGATGGAGCGCCATTTTGATGGCTCTGAATTATCTGGCGTTGTTGCTGAGGTGGATAAATTGTTCACTGAGCGTTTTGACGCCTTGGTGAATTCGCTTGAGTTGGGCAAACCGCCGCGTGGCAGTGGTGGTGCTGGCGGCTCTGCTCATGGTGGCGGTGGTCGCCGCCCTAAACATTTACATTGAAATAACAACACCGTAGTAATACAACTGTGGCGCTCTTCTCCCAAGATTCACTGAACCCTGGCGTTAAAAAACGCGAGGTCTTTGGTTGGGCGATGTATGACTTTGCCAACTCTGGCTACACCACTGTCGTCATCACTGCGGTATTCGCGGCTTATTTTGTAGGCGGTATTGCGCAAAAAGCGGAATGGGCAACATTTGCGTGGACGGCTGCGCTTAGCGTGTCTTACGCTATTGTGATGCTCACCATGCCAAGTCTGGGTGCTTATGCTGATATGCATGCGGCAAAAAAGAGATTGTTGATCTTAACGACTGTAGCTTGTGTGATCTCAACAGCTGCATTGGCCTTAGCTGGGCCGGGTAGCGTTGTGTTGGCTATTTTTCTGATCATTCTGTCAAATACGTTTTACGCTTATGGCGAATCATTAACGGGTGCCTTTTTGCCTGAATTGGCTAAGGTAGAAGCTTTTGGCAAAGTCAGTGGTTGGGGCTGGAGTTTCGGCTATTTCGGCGGCATGTTAGCTTTGGGTATCAGTTTGGCTTATGTGTTGTGGGCGCAAAGCAAAGGCATATCCGCAGATAAATTTGTACCTGTGACGATGCTCATCACCGCTGTGATTTACGGAACTGCAGCCTGTGTTACCTTTTGGTTGTTGAACGAGCGCGCAACGCCGAATCCGAATGCTGTGCGTCAAAGTGGTTTGAGCGCTTCGCTGGCGCAGTTAAAAGCAACTTTCAAGCATGCACGTCGATTCAAAGATTTCATGTGGTTTTTAGCTTGTGGCGTGTGTTACCAAGGTGGTGTTGCCGTCGCTATCACTTTGGCCGCTATCTATGCTGAGCAAATGATCGGTTTCAAACCGCAAGAAACCATGGTGCTGATTTTTGTGCTGAACATTGCAGCCGCGGTTGGCGCTTTTGGATTTGGCTATTTCCAAGACAAAGTAGGCCACAAAATGGCTCTGAGCATCACTTTGGTGGGTTGGATTGCAACTTGCATCATCGCCGCCATCACGACGACCAAAGGTGGGTTTTGGTACGCTGCCGCGATTGCCGGATTTTGCATGGGCAGCAGCCAATCTGCGGGTCGTGCCATGGCTGCAATATTTGCCCCGCCCAAGCAAGTGGGTGAATTTTTCGGGCTGTGGACGTTTGCTACGCGCTTAGCCAGCATCATTGGGCCGCTGAGTTACGGCGCGATCACTTGGATGACGGACGGCAATCAACGCATAGCCATCATGTCAACTTCCGTGTTGTTTATTGCCGGTTTGTTGCTGCTTATCCCCGTGAATGTTTCGCGCGGGCGCGCTGCGGCACTGAATGCGTCATAGCTAAAAAATGAATCAACCAACTCTAAATTTTGTCAATTGTCCTGATGCCAAAAGTCAGCATCGCATGGCTTACTGGCAATGGGGTGAGCCAAGCGCAGACCACGTCATCATTTGCGCCCATGGCTTGTCGCGACAAGGACGAGATTTCGATGTCCTAGCGCAAGCGCTGTGCGATGCTGCGCCTGGTAAATTGCGCGTGGTCTGCCCAGATGTTGTAGGCCGTGGCAAAAGCGATTGGCTCCAAGACCCTATGGGTTATCAAATCCCGCAATACGCGGCAGACATGATCGCGCTGATTGCACTACTGCAACCCAAAACACTCGACTGGGTCGGCACCAGCATGGGCGGTTTGATCGGTATGGTTATTGCCGGACAACCTAATTTACCATTGCCTGTGCCGGTCAGAAAACTTGTTTTGAACGACGTTGGCCCCGCGCTTGAATGGTCTGCGATTCAACGCATCGGCTTGTACCTAGGCAAAGCTGGACTGTTTGACTCCGTTCAGCATGCTGCCGATGCCATGTGGGTGATTTCTAGCAGCTTTGGCCCGCATACCAGTGAGCAATGGTTGGCTTTGACTCAAGCCATGGTCAAACCCAGTGGTGCTGGTGGGGCTGGATTTGCGCTGCATTACGACCCCGCCATCGCTATACCGTTTGCCAGCGCGACAGAAGAATCCACCAAGCAAGGCGAAGCCATGTTGTGGGCGCTGTATGACAACATCAAAGCGCAAACCTTGCTCACGCGTGGCGCAGAGTCAGATTTATTGTCTGTTGCGAACGCGCATGCCATGACGCAGCGCGGTGCTAAAGCACAGTTGGTCGAATTTGCTGGCGTTGGCCATGCGCCTACTTTTATCGCTGCTGATCAAGTCAAAGCAGCAGTCGATTTTTTGATCGGAGAGTTTTAAACCTTGGCAGAAATGATCATGAAAGCAACACTTGAGAGTGCCAAGGTGTTCGCCGAACCTCTCCTTCGTCACGCGACCCTTGAAACCGGTGAAAACGCATGGTTGCATGCACAAGCCGTTTCGCAAATTTTGCTCGATATTGGTGGCTCTGAGGCCATGCAAGCGGCAAGCTATTTGGTGTACACCTGCGAGCATTTGAACAAACCACTTGAAGTGATTAGCCAAGCGTTTGACGACAACTTAGCATCGTTGGCGGTGGAAACCACCAAGCTGATGCAGGTGCAAAAACAAACCCGCGCCGCAACCGCAGCAGCCCATACCGAAACCGTGCGCAAAATGCTGCTCGCTTTTTCACGCGATTTACGGGTGGTGATGCTACGCTTGGCGTCACGCCTGCAATCACTGCGCTACTTTGCTGCCAGCAAAAAGGAAGTTTCTGAAAGCATGGCGCGTGAATCGCTCCAAGTGTTTGCACCATTGGCAAACCGTTTGGGCATTTGGCAGATCAAGTGGGAAATGGAAGACTTGTCTTTCCGATTTCTAGAGCCTCAAACCTACAAAGAAACGGCGCGTTTACTCGACGAAAAACGCACGTTACGCGAAGATTATGTTGAGCAGCTGCGTGAACAACTGCAGATTGACTTAGCCAAGCAAGGCATCAAAGCCGAAGTGCAAGGTCGACCCAAGCACATTTACAGCATTGTTAAAAAAATGCGCGGTAAATCGCTGGGTTTTGACCAGGTGTTTGACATTCGTGCTTTGCGCGTCATCGTCGCTGAGATTGACGATTGCTATGGCGCACTGGGCTGGGTGCATGCGCAGTTTTCACCGATCAGCGATGAGTTTGACGACTACATTGCCAAACCCAAAGCGAATGGCTACCAGTCGCTGCACACGGTCGTGCGCGACGCATCTGACCAAGCCATTGAGGTGCAAATTCGCACCCAAAGCATGCACGACAAAGCCGAGCACGGCGTGGCGGCGCACTGGGTGTACAAAGAAGCGGGTGCGAAAGGTTACGCTGGCGTATCCGCCACGGGTAGTTACGACGCCAAAATCGCCGTGCTGCGCCAACTGCTGGCTTGGGAGCGTGATTTAACAGCGACTGATTCAACCGCTTCAGATTCTGCAGCGTTGTTAAGCGATCGCATCTATGTGTTGACACCAGAAGCCGCTGTGGTCGAGCTGCCACAAGGCGCGACGGCTATCGATTTTGCCTACACCGTCCACACCGATCTAGGCCACCGCTGCCGTGGCGCCAAATTGGACGGTGTGATGGTGCCGCTCAATACACCACTTAAGAATGGTCAAACTGTTGAAATCAACGCCGCCAAAGAAGGTGGCCCGTCACGCGATTGGCTCAACCCTGAGCTGGGTTATTTAACCAGCAGCCGCGCCAAAGCCAAAGTACGGGCATGGTTCAACGCTTTGGCCATGATGGAAACCATCGCGCGTGGTCGTGAAGCGGTTGAAAAGCTGCTGCAACGCGAAGGCAAAACAGCCATCAAACTGATCGATTTGGCAGTGCAACTGGGCTTTAAATCTGCCGACGAGTTGTTTGAAGTCGTCGGTAAAGACGAATACTCGTTGCGCACCATTGAAGCGTTTTTTAAACCACCAGCACCCGAACTCAGCACCGAAGAGCTGCTGCACAAACGCGCCAAAGCCGAAAAAACACCCACCGGTGGCGTCTTGGTCGTCGGCGTTGACTCGCTCTTAACCCAGCTTGCCAAATGCTGCAAACCCGCACCTGGCGACGCCATTGGCGGCTATGTGACGCGGGGCAAGGGTGTCAGCATCCATCGCCAGAGTTGCAGCAACTTTCAAGCCTTGGTGGTGCGCAATGACGCCAACCACGAAGGCCGTGTCATTGACGTGGCTTGGGCCAAAGACAAGTTGGCTAGTGCCAACACCGCGTCCAGCGGTAGTGGTAATGAGGTTTACCCCGTCGATGTGGTGATTGAGGCCGCTGACAGCCAAGGCTTGCTGAAAGCGATTTTGGAAGTGTTCTCGAAAGACAAACTCAACGTCATTGCCGCCAACACCCAGTCGCACCGCAGCAGTGGTGGCGACACGGCGGTGATGACGTTCACTGTTGAAGTGACCAATTCAGCGCGTTTGAACAAGGTGCTCAGTCAGGTGCTGGAAGTGCAGGGCGTGCATTCTGCGCGTAGAAGATAGCGGCAAAGATTAAGTCAAAACAGTTGCGCCTCGCAGTGAAAGTTCGCTTTTGCCTGCTATAATTCGCATTGTCGAACAGACTTTTAGGCGCGTAGCTCAGCTGGTTAGAGCACTACCTTGACATGGTAGGGGTCGTTGGTTCGAGTCCAATCGTGCCTACCAATTTCTTAAAGCTTGTAAATCCTTGCAAATCAAGGGCTTACAGGCTTTTTTGGTTTTTGGGTAGCCACAATTATTGGGAATACAGGGTAATCCTTAGTTTTTCGCGTCTTTTGCCTCTTTAGAATGTGTTGCACTGCAATAAAGTGCAAAATAATCGAGACAAGCCCCAAGCCATGACAATTAAAAAAACAACTGCAGCTGCTGCAAAATCCGCAAAGCCTGAAAAGGCTGAAAAGCTTGTCGAAAACGTGCCTACCAAAAGCCTGCGTGTGATTAAAAAATACCCGAATCGCCGGCTGTATGACACCGACACGTCAAGCTACATCACCCTGGCGGAAGTGAAGCGTTTGGTCATGAAAAGTGAGTTCTTTGTCGTGGTTGACGCCAAAACCAATGACGATTTGACGCGCAGCATCTTGCTACAAATCATTTTGGAAGAAGAAACCGGCGGCGTGCCCATGTTTACCGAGGCGGTGTTGGCCAATATCATCCGCTTTTATGGCAACTCTATGCAAGGATTCATGGGTTCGTATTTGGAGAAAAACGTACAAACTTTCACCGACATGCAGTCCAAAATGAAAGAGCAAGCCCAAGGCCTCAGCCCGGAGGCGTGGACGACCTACATGAGCCCACAAAACCCGCTGATGCAAGGCGTGATGGGCACGGCAATGGAGCAAATGCAAAAGCAAACCGAGACCATGCTGAGCGCTTTTGGTCTAAAGTCTAAATAAGATAGGCATAAATCGACATCAGTAATCGCCTTGCGCGGGGCGCTGTGTTTGAGAACTGGGATAATGGGGGATGAGCGCAGTAATTTCTTCCCCAATCAAATCCTCCAATTCAATCCCTAACACCTCCCCGAAGGTCGGCTTCGTCAGCCTGGGCTGCCCCAAGGCGCTGACCGATTCTGAGCTGATCCTCACGCAACTGAGCGCTGAGGGCTACCAAACCTCCAAAACCTTTGAAGGCGCGGACTTGGTTATTGTCAACACCTGCGGCTTCATCGACGATGCCGTCAAAGAAAGCCTGGACACGATTGGTGAAGCCTTGGCCGCCAATGGCCGCGTCATCGTCACCGGCTGCCTGGGCGCTAAAAAAGAAGGCGATAAAGCCGGAACCGAAGGCAATTTAATCCGCCAAATGCACCCCAGTGTGCTCGCCGTCACCGGCCCGCATGCCACGCAAGAGGTCATGGACGCCGTCCACACGCATCTGCCCAAGCCGCACGACCCGTTTGTCGACTTGGTGCCTAATTCGTTTGGCGTGGCGGGCATCAAGCTCACCCCACGGCATTACGCCTACCTCAAAATTTCTGAGGGCTGCAACCACCGCTGCACGTTTTGCATCATCCCGTCCATGCGCGGCGATTTGGTGTCGCGCCCGATTGGCGACGTGTTGAGCGAGGCGCATGCGCTGTTCAAAGGTGGCGTGAAAGAGCTGTTGGTTATCAGCCAAGACACTTCGGCCTACGGTGTGGATGTCAAATACCGCATGGGCTTTTGGGACGGCAAACCCGTCAAAACCCGCATGCTGGAGCTGGTGCAAACTTTAGGAACTATCGCTGAGGAATATGGAGCTTGGGTGCGTTTGCACTATGTCTACCCATATCCAAGTGTGGACGAGATCATCCCTTTGATGGCGACTGGCAAGGTGCTGCCGTACTTGGATGTACCCCTGCAACACAGCCACCCCGACGTGCTCAAGCGCATGAAACGCCCCGCCAGTGGCGAGAAAAACATGGAGCGCATCCTGCGCTGGCGCGAAGTCTGCCCTGAAATCGTCATCCGCAGTACCTTTATCGCCGGCTTTCCCGGCGAGACAGAGGCCGAATTCACGCATTTGCTGGACTTCATGAAAGAAGCCAAAATCGACCGCGCCGGCTGCTTTGCCTACAGCCCGGTGGAAGGCGCCACCGCCAACGACATCCCCGGCATGCTGCCGATTGAGCTGCGCGAAGAGCGCCGCGCCCGCTTCATGGAAGTGGCAGAAGCCGTGTCCGCCGCCAAACTGCAAACCCGCGTAGGCGCAACCATGCAAGTCTTGGTAGATTCCGCCCCCGCCCTAGGAAAAAAAGGCGGCATAGGCCGCACCTACGCCGACGCCCCCGAGATCGACGGCGTCGTCAAACTCCTGCCCCCCGAGAAAATCAGCAAAACCCTGAAAGTAGGCGAGTTCACCAAAGCCCGCATTGTGGGTACGCAGGGGCATGATTTGGTGGCATTGCCGATTTAATTAGAAATACGGACTGTCATAATGACATCACAATGGGTTTTGTTTTTACTGCAAAGAAACGAGTAACTGTGAGCAAGCACGTAACCCCCTCGAACAACAAGAAGTCGCTGTGGGCTCGGCTGGGGCCTGGTCTAATCACCGGCGCTGCGGACGATGATCCTAGCGGCATCGCCACCTATTCCCAGGTCGGCGCAAAATTCGGTTACGGAGTCCTGTGGACCGCATTCTTCACCTTCCCGCTGATGGTCGGCATCCAGACCGTGAGTGCCCGCATCGGCCGGGTGACGGGGCACGGACTCGCCGCCAACATCCGTCAGCACTACCCTGCCTGGTTACTTTACGGCATCGTCGCGCTGCTGCTGATTGCAAACACCATCAATATCGCCGCCGATATCGGCGCGATGGCGGCGGCGCTGCAACTGCTGATTGGCGGATCGGCGCACTGGTACGCGATTGCGTTCGGTATTATCTCGCTCGTGCTGCAAATCTTTATCCCCTTTCCCCGCTATGCGCCGATATTGAAAGCGCTGACCCTGGCACTCCTCGCTTACGTGGCTACCGTGTTTGTGGTCAAGGTGCCGTGGGGGGAGGTGCTCTACCAAACGCTGGTGCCGTCCTTCTCGCTCAAGGCTGAATATATCATTGCGATCGTGGCCGTGTTTGGCACTACCATCAGCCCCTATCTGTTCTTCTGGCAGGCCTCGCAGGAAGTGGAAGAGATGCGGCTGCACGGCATCCAGGCCGGCGATGAAAGCCGTGCGACGCTGAAACGCGCGAAGCGCCGCATGCGGCTGGACACGGTGGTCGGCATGGTGTTCTCGAACGGCGTGGCGTTCTTCGTGATGCTGATGGGCGCGGTGGTGCTGCACACCGCCGGCATCACCGACGTGCAGAGCGCCGCGCAGGCCGCGCAGGCGCTGCGCCCGCTGGCGGGCGACTTCACGTTCGCGCTGTTCGCCATCGGCATCATCGCCA
>JAYUCJ010000133.1:0-1396 GCA_043740415.1 Polaromonas sp.
CGGGTGCAGTTGCTACAGGGCGGCGTGAGCGAATGCCGCAACAAAAGCTTGCAACTGATGTTCCAGCTCATGGGCGGGGGTGACAAGGCTGGTTCGGGCATGGACAAGATTCGGGCGGGTTGGCGTGCCCAACATTGGCGCTCGCCCCGGTTGGAAGAGTCGCTACAGCCCGACCGCGTGAAGCTGGTGCTGCCCATGGTCAGCCTGATACCGGACGAAGTGGACCAAGCGCTACGCTTGCGCTTTGGCGACCGGTTTGCCAAGCTGGATAAAACGGCGGTACAAGCGGTGGTGACCGCCCAGGTGGAAGGTAGTGTGACCAATGGCCGCATGCAGGAGATTACCGGGGAGCATTCCAAAGACATTACCTGTCGTGCTGCAAAACCTGGTGCGCGACGGCCTGCTGACACAGCAGAACCAGCGGCGCTGGGCGAGTTACCGCGTGGCGGAGAACTCCCCCCAATCAAACGATGACTTCGCTCATTTGAAGGGCAACTCCCCCCAAAGCTCCCCCCAATTGGAAGGGGACTCCCCCCAATTGCAGCCGTACTCCCCCCAATCGGATCGTCTGGCTGCACTTTCGCCCGAAATGCTGGACCTATTGCCGCTAGCAGAGCCTGCCCGCAAAAACAAGAAACTCCCGGTAGATCAGCTCAAAGGCATTATTCAGAGGCTTTGCGACGACCGCTGGTTGGCAACATCTGAACTGGCAGCTTTGGTAGATCGCGATGCTGAAAAACTTCAATCACGCTTTTTGACGGCGATGGTAAGAGAGGGCGCTTTGGAATTACGGTACCCCGACGTTCGAAATCGCCCGGATCAGGCGTATCGTGCAGTTTCAACTTCACTATCAACAAAGTAGCTATCAGAGCAGGTTCTTCGAGGGCTGGAGGCCAGTTTAATACTGGCTTTTCACTTCTTATGATTGACAACGCTCAGGGGCCATATTTTCCGTTTGTGTTCATTTTTCGTGAACAGAAAATATTTGTGAACAAAATCTTGATTTGCATATAATTGAAGTGTGTTCACGAAATATGAACATACTGATATATTGAACATATGCCAGATCCCACTCTTCTTATCGAACGCGCAACAGCTGAATTAAAGCAACTGGGCTTGGACGTCGTCGCGGTAGCGCCGGTGAGCGATGCTGCCCAGTTATTGGCAGGCGCTTGGCTGCGCGTGGGCAATGCTAGCGCTTTAGTCACTTACACAGTTGAAGCCAGAACCAGGCTGACACCTGCAACCCATGGTGCGGTAACCATGCAGCTACAGCAGGCCGCCGCTACCACCGGGCACCCGGTTTTGCTGGTGACTGACTACCTGACGCCACCCATGGCCCAAAAACTGCGCGAGCAAAAGCAGCAGTTTGCCGATGCTGCGGGCAATGTTTACC
>JAYUCJ010000134.1:0-1392 GCA_043740415.1 Polaromonas sp.
AGCACCGCCTGAGTTTGGAGCACGTCTCGGGCCTGTCGCAACAGGCGGTGGCGCAAGATGTCGCAGCCAAGGTGCTGTGCGATAACTTGCAGGCATTGACGGCTTTGAGCGCCCGCGACAAAGCCGATTTGCCGGAATCGGTTCGCATCAATCACGCCTATGTCCATAGCGCCCTCAAACCTTTGCTGCCCGCGTTGCTGCTGGGGAAAAAAGTTGCCAAGCACTTGCGTGATGTGCTGCGCCGGCTCGCTCAGAACACCTTCGGTCATCGAGAAAATCTGTCCAAGCCGCGAAAGGCTAGACCAAAGCCTCACAAATACATGACTCAGAAACACTGCTGATCATTGCCGGATTGGCTTAACTTGGGGGGATTGCCTTCGGCCCCCACCCTCCAGGCAGTGATTCACTAAAAACCCAGGGAGCGTTTTTGGGCGCAGGCACCACACACGCTGGTTTTGTTCGATAGTCCCCTTGAAGCAGTGATGCCGACCATTCACCGAGCTTGTTGTCGAGGTCTACAGCTGAGCAATCCAGTTCAAGCGTGTCCGCGTACCAGTTATGACGACGAATATAGGTATGAGATTTCTTCCATGCTTGGGCCAAAACAACGATATCGTGAAGGTACTCAGCCCGTGGCGCAAGGTTGAGGTACTTCTCCTTAACGATACTCATGGAAATGCTGCCCAATTTTTCATATCTGGCCCTGAGTGAAGATGGAGCGGGTCTGGCAAAAAGACTACGCCAACCACAATGAAGCCATGACCGATGTGGCTGACTACATCGTCGGCTTTTACAACAGCACGCGACTGCATTCCAAACTGGGGAACTTGTCACCCAACGCCTTCGAGAGTGAATCGGCAACTCAACAACCTATTGAAGTGTCCGAAATCACTTCACCACCACCGTTGGGTTTGGAACTTCTAAATGGTCATATCCATTTAAATGCTCCCGCTCTACCCAGCCAAGTTCCAGGGCCAGCAGGACCAGTTCGGTGGCATTTTTCAACTCTAGCTTGTGCATCAGGCTGGCGCGGTGTTTTTCAATTGTTTTCGGACTGACATTCAGAAATTCCGCCATTGATCGATTGGTGCTCCCTTCAGCAACCAGTTTAATGATGGAACGTTCCCGAGATGTCAATTTATCCCAAGGCGTCTGGGGCTTGTCTGCAGTATCTCCGTTGAGGTAGCTATCTACCACCTGACCCGATATATCGGGGCTTAGAAACTTTTTCCCGTGGAGGACACTGCGTATCGCGACAACAAGCTCGTCGTAGCTGGCGTCTTTGAGTACGTAACCATCAACGCCCGCTTTGAGTGCTTCCCGGACGTACTCTTGAGACTTGTAGATCGTCAGCGCGATGATGCGAATGTTAGGGTTGCGCCGTTTGATCTG
>JAYUCJ010000135.1:0-3498 GCA_043740415.1 Polaromonas sp.
GGCACGGCTGTTTCTGGAGAACCGCGAACAAGTCTCCGAGTTCGATGCCGCCGTTGAAGAAGTCGGGGCCATGGTAAAAAATCTGGTGCCGCAAGTCGGCGCGCTCGGGCCTGAATGGGATCTGGCGTTGCAGGGGCACAGCATGGCCGAGCGGACGGGTGCTGAGGTTTATACGCTGGATATTTAGGCTGCAGGCTGGATTTGGCTTGATTTAGACATCAAATTGGCCTGTAGCCCTTGATAGGTATGCATAAATAGCTATTTAAACCATAGTGAACGAAAGGCTTCTCGAAAAACACCACCCGCAACCCCGTCTACACGCCCATCAAGCAAGTCACCACGGTGCGCATCGATGCCGACGTTTTGCAATGGCTGAAATCCAATGGCAAGGGCTACCAGACCCGCATCAACACTATTTTGCGTGATGCCATGCTGCATCAGCATAAGGCGGGTTGATGTCGCGGAGACAACGCCAGATCAGCCCGGCTCCAGCACACTGATCAGCCGGTTGACTATCTCGTCCGCTGTCGCTGCATCCAGCGTTTCGATGTAGCGAGCCGACCCGGCCAAAACCCGCGCCTGAATGTCGAACGAGCGCGCCTGGTTGCAGACTGCCACACCCGTGGTGTCGCTGCCCATCAGGGGCACCGTCAGGCCTCTCAGCCGCGCGAATGCACCGCCCGAGGTCACGGGGACGGTGATAGAAACGCCGAGCTTGTTGATTTCCAGCGGCGTGACCACGACAAAACGATGGCGGTCGCGCATCTCGCTCCGCGCGACTGGATTCGGGTCAATCCAGTAAACGTCTCCACGCTGCGGCACCCGTCTGGGTGAACTGCTGGCGCTCATGCCAGCTCGCGGCCTTGCCGCAAACCTTCCCGCGCCCAGGCAGTGTCATCGTTCAGCGCCTTGACTGCCTTGGGTGTTGCGCCCTCCAGCAACTGCGCCAGCGTGTAGCGACTGCGTTTGGTGGGCTTGGCCGGAACCATCACCAGCGCTCCGTCGCGCACGTCCATCTGCAACTCGGTGCCGATTTTCAGGTCGAGGCTTTTGAGCACGGACGGCGGAATGGTGACGATGGCGGCACCGCCTTGTTTGCGCAGGGGCATGGATAGCATGGGTTGAGTCTCACTGAATTTTTACCAGTGTAGCATAAAGTGCTACTTATAACCCGGCGACTTCACTGGGGCAATTTGGAATAAATGGCCGTCCGTTCCCACAGAATCTAAACCAATACCTTTGCCCTTCAATCAATCAGCGAATTCATCTTAATGCCCGTTTGGTCGAAACGGATTGGGAATAGATTTTTCTGGATCTTTTGCAGCATTTTTTAAAAAATCGGTAAGGCTCCGCTTTAATTTCTCTGACCAATCCGGTTCCTGTGTTTCGTAAATCAATACTCGCAAATGCCGCAGGTCAAACGGAATATCTTCAACTCTCCTTGCCGTAAATACAACTGGTTTCTTGGCCGCGTGAGCAAGGCCGAGTTCGTAAAAGACATTCGCATTCTTATCCGTCAAGTCAGCAAGTAAAACCTTCGCTTTTACAATCTGATCCCAAATTTGCTCAACCACACTTCCAGTTGAAAAAAGCTCCTCTGCTCGAACTGGTTCAAATCCTGCATCTCGAATTGCTGGCGCGTAAATTTCGGCATAGTACCGATCAAACCAGCTTCCAAAAGGCATCATTACAAAACAAGAGTCTAAGAATTCGCGGGGGCGAGCATGTGGGCTCAGCGTGCGAGATGGTTTCGCGATGACTAAATTTTCCTCGTTTCCAGTACCTCTCTCAGCATTTGGAGCTTCAACGTTGTCGTCACTTGCGGTGAATGCTCTCAAAAATGCCAAATTTGCCACAAAGACCTCAGAAAACTTCTCTACCCTGTCTCTTGGCACCTCGAAATCTCGAACCAATGTATTTAGAAAAAACTCTCCTTCGGGCACTTTTTTCCCGGCATAGTGAGATTCAACCTTTTGGAAATCCTCAACGTTTCTAAACGCTTTCAAAAGTGCGTCTTGCCTCTGTGTAGGTGAGCTAGGGGCGACTACGTCCTCGCCAATAGTGGCAAGTGAAATTTGTGAGTTGGCACCACTTCCCGTCGTCAATCCATATAAATTTGATGCCCGCAAGAGATCAAGGTAGCGCCAATCTTGCGGCTGATTAAAACCGACTGCCTTTGCCAATTCTTCTGACCGCCACGGTTTCCCTGCGTTCATGTCTTCGATTGCTTTGGGTATTCGCAATGCGTCCTCAAGAGAGACTTTGGGAAATGTCCAGCTTGTACCGCGCACGCCGGGTTTACTCGACACCTTTTTTGCCGGTGACTTGGACTTCGTTTTTTGCTTTTTTGCTGTTGCCATCGGTACTCCTTGTTTTGGGGATCTCGGCTAAATTTCACATAGCCGCGTTATGTCGTCAGTTGACATTTGCAGAAATTCACTACTCGAATGAAAGCTCCTGAACAAAAGTAAATTTTCTCATTTGGGAGCCATCATTGTCGTGCCAATCAACAAGGAGTCATTCAGTTTTATATTCAATTGACCTTGGGAATTGGATGCGTAGACGTTTCATTAAACTTGGTTCACTCCCGATTCCTGAGGCGTTCTGCGTCCTGGAAATAAAACTCATGCAACTTGGACTGCAACAGAGCCTTATCCGGCAATTGCGTTTGGTACTCGGCAATCAGGGCTGGTGAAGCCGTCCGGCTCAGGGCGTATTCCACCACTTCGTCGTCTTTGCTGGCGCACAGCAACACACCGATGGCGGGGTTTTCATGGGGCTTGCGCACATCGCGGTCAAGCGCTTCCAGGTAGAACGACAGTTTGCCCAGGTATTCGGGTTCGAACCGCCCTACCTTCAGTTCGATGGCAACCAGGCAGTTCAGGCCCCGGTGGAAGAAGAGCAAGTCCAGCGCAAAGTCGCGCGCGCCGACTTGAACGGGGAATTCGGAACCGACAAAGCTGAAATCGCGGCCGAGCTCAATCAGAAAGGTTTTGAGTTTGGCGAGCAAGCCTTGGTGCAAGTCGAATTCGCTGTGGTCTTCCTGCAGCCCGAGGAATTCCAACATGTAGACGTCTTTGAACGCATCGATTGCGCCAGGGTGCGTTTGTGTCACCAGTGGTGAGACTTTTGGTGGGTTCAACACCGTGCGCTCGAAAAGCGCACTTTTGACCTGGCGCTCCAGTTCGCGTTTTCCCCATTTTTCCTGCGCCGCCATCCGCAGATAAAACTCGCGTTCTTCTGGCCGTTTGCTTTGGCTGAGGATGATGAGGTTGTGCGTCCAGGGCAATTGTCTCGCCAGTGGTGAGACTTTTTCATCGTCACGGTAGGCCTCATAAAACTGCCGCATTCGAAACAGGTTGGGGCGGGTAAAGCCTTGTGCATTGGGTTGTGTCTTGGCAATGTACCGCGCCAACTTTTCAACCACGCCATCACCCCATTCGGCAGCAGCAATTCGTTGGCTGATGCGCTCGCCAATGTGCCAATAGAGATCTATCA
>JAYUCJ010000136.1:0-1386 GCA_043740415.1 Polaromonas sp.
GAGCAACTGAACGCTATGACTGCTAAACACAACAATGTTTCCGACAACATTCTCGACAAAATCACCGCCGTCAAACACCTAGAAGTCGCGGCCGCCAAACAGCGCAAATCGCTGGAAGCCGTGCGCGCAGACGCAGAATCCCGCGTGTTAACCCGCGACTTTGTGGGCGCCATGCGCGCCAAAATCGCCGCCGGCCAGTCTGCCGTGATTGCCGAGATCAAAAAAGCCAGCCCATCCAAAGGCGTGCTGCGGGCGGATTTTGAACCGGCTGACATTGCCCAAAGCTACACCGAGTTCGGCGCAGCCTGTTTATCCGTCCTCACCGACAAAGACTTTTTCCAAGGCAGCAGCGACTACCTGCGCCAAGCCCGCGCCTCCTGTCCGCTGCCCGTGCTGCGCAAGGACTTCATGGTCGACGCCTACCAAATCTACGAATCCCGCGTCATGGGTGCCGACGCGATTTTGCTGATTGCCGCTTGCTTGACTGATACGCAAATGACTGAATTTGAGCTTATTGCCCGCAGTTTGGACATGGCGGTATTGGTTGAAGTGCATGATGCTGACGAATTGCAGCGCAGTTTGAAGCTCAAAACGCCACTCATCGGCATCAATAACCGCAATTTGAAGACCTTTGAAGTCACGCTGGACACGACGATTGGCCTGTTGGCGGCGGTGCCGAAAGATCGCATCTTGGTCACAGAGTCCGGCATCACCACGCCAGCAGACGTGGCGCGGATGCGGGAAGCTGGTGTTCACGCCTTCCTAGTCGGGGAGGCTTTCATGCGGGCGGGGGATCCGGGCGAGGCTTTGGCTAAGTTGTTTGCTCTATAAAATGCTATTTTGCTGCTATTTTTATAGCAATTAAGACAATAAATACGCCGATTAGAGTCATATTCAGCACTATAAACTGATGAATTTTCATGAATCCACCATAAACCAACTTCTAAGCAGAGCCATGCCGTTTGTGTTCTGCTTTGGCTTGGTTCTCGCCACGGTTTTGCTGCTGATACCGTCTTACGCGGTACCCAAAGCGTTCGATTTTTACGACAAAGCGCAGCACGTGTTGCTGTTTGCCTCGTTGACGATGGCGGGGCTGTTGGCTTATCCGCAGCGCGTCAAAACGGCGGTTTGGGGGCTGGTTTTCTACGGCGGGCTGATGGAGGTGTTGCAAAGTCTGCTCACCACGACCCGGCATGGCGACGGGATTGACTGGCTGGCCGACAGCGTGGGCATTGCCGTGGGGCTGGGTGCTTATTGGGGGAGTCAAAAATTCGTTAAATTTACTATTAATAAAGGCTATGTCAACGTTAGTTGTTGAAATCAAATATAGGCATAGAAAACAGCGTTGCTGCATCGGCTAACTCGTTGATTTATATAGAGTCTATT
>JAYUCJ010000137.1:0-1381 GCA_043740415.1 Polaromonas sp.
GCGGGCAAGCTGAGTGATGGGCGTCGGCAGAAAAGCTGTCGGCATGATTTGCTGAGTATGTTGCGGCAGCGTGTTTATGCGTTGGCTCTCGGTTATGAAGACCTCAACGATCACGACACGCTGCGTTCGGATGCGGCAATCCAGACGGCGGTCGAACGAGACAGCAACCTGGCGGGCGGATCGACATTGTGCCGGTTTGAGAACCGGGCCGACCGCCGGGCGGCGTTACAGATACACGAGGTTCTGGTTGAAAGTTTCATAGCATCGCACGAGCAGGCACCAAAGGAATTGATCCTGGATTTTGACGCGACGGATGACCAGGTACACGGGAAGCAGGAAGGGCGGTTTTTTAACGGATACTATGACAATTACTGTTTTCTGCCGCTGTATGTATTCTGTAAAGATCAACTGCTGGTCAGCTATCTCAGAGAGAGCCGGATCGACGGGGCAAAACACTCCTGGGCAATCCTCGCTCTATTGGTAAAACGTCTTCGCCGGGAGTGGCCAAAAGTCAGGATCATATTCCGTGGCGATTCCGGTTTCTGCCGTCATCGAATGCTTCGGTGGTGTGACCGCAACAACGTCAAATACATAGTCGGGATCGCCAAAAATAATCGCCTCAATGCCCACATTGAAGAGCAAATGGCGGCGGCCGAGACAAGCGGCCAAACGATCCGCACCTTTACCGATTTTCAATATGCCGCCGGAAGTTGGGATCGCGAGCGGCGCATCATTGCCAAGATCGAGGTCACCGCCCTCGGTCGCAATCCCCGCTATGTGGTGACAAACCTCAATGGCAAGCCAAAAAAACTCTATGATCGTATTTACTGCGCCCGCGGCGATATGGAAAACCGCATCAAGGAACAGCAACTCCACCTGTTCGCCGATCGCACCAGTTGCCATAAATGGTGGCCCAACCAGTTCCGGCTCCTGCTTTCTTCGCTCGCCTATACCCTCGTCGAATCGATCCGCCGAACGGCCCTGAAAGGCACCGAACTCGAACACGCCTATGTCTCGACGATTCGCCTCAAACTCCTTAAAATCGGAGCCGTCATTCTGCGAAATACCCGGCGAATCCGGTTCCTGCTCTCAAGCAGCTATCCCTATCAAAACCTGTATCTTGTCGTCGCACGACAACTCACTCCGGGATAATCCGTATCCCTCTGTCATTTTCTATCATTTTTCAAAAACAAAACCCCGGTTGAAACAACCGTCCCCACAGGTCTGTCCAAAATTGGCCTGAACCAGATAAAACAACTTTCAAAACCCAAAAACATCACTCCAAACGACCCGCAATTCCCAAATCATTCCCGCCCACCATCAAACCAACAAAAAAACCTCCAAAAATCATCGAATTACCACCTGCTCATGCAATATGCGG
>JAYUCJ010000138.1:0-26440 GCA_043740415.1 Polaromonas sp.
TCCCAAGGACTGTGTGGGTGAGCAAAGTACACCTTCATACCCGTTTGTCTTGCTAAATGCGCATGATCTGCCATCTCACGACCTTGGTCGTAGGTCAGCGACAAACGCATTTGCGCATCTACTCGTTTGAGCACACCTATAAAGCCATTGGCCGTGCACTCAGCTGTGGCTCGATCTAGCTTGACCAACAAGGCAAACAGCGTCTTGCGCTCTACCAGTGTGCCAACCTGAGAGCCATTCTTCGCCCCTTTGATCAAATCTCCCTCCCAGTGCCCAGGAATCAGCCTATCCTCAACCGATAAAGGACGCTCTTCAATGCTGGCCATCCCAACCAGCAGTCCACGGCGATCTTTACCCGTTGTTCGTGGTCTGCGCCCTTTGTGCTTCTGGCGCAGCAAAGCCAAGACCTCAGTGCGCAACTCGCCTTTGGGCATGGCGTACAGCGTGGTGTAAATGCTTTCGTGGCTGATGCGTTGGGGGGAATCCATGCGTGTAAGTGTGCTGCTGATTTGTTCGGGTGACAAGTCCTGCGCTAAACCTGCACAGACTTGTTGCCACAGGGTAGTTCCCACAACTAAGCGGCGTTCTTTGCGGGGTTTACAGGCCAATAAGTTAGCGCGTCTTTGAGCCGTTTGACACCAGTAACCGTCAATGCCACGGGTGCGAAGGCGCACTGCTGGCACCTCACAGCTAGCGCCACGCCAGCCACAGCGCTTGAGTTCACGGCTGATGGTGGATGGTGCGCGCTGCAAGCTGCGAGCAATGGCTCGCAGCTTGCAGCCTAACTCCAATTTACATTGAATCAGTGCTCGCTCTTCTACGCTAAGATGCTCGTAGTTCTTTCCCATACAACACTCCTTGTTTGTTGAACAATGTTAGTGTTGCACTTGGATTTTGAGCGTGCCCATTAAAAATTCCGTATTTTTAGACTTAGCCGGCGTGTTTATTGCCTAGATTGCTAGTAATTTTATAGCAATAATTCAACTTATGCAGTTGCAACCCTAGGCCAGCCTAATTTTGCCGCACGACGCAGCGCGGCTTGGACGATGGCTCGATGAAAGGGCGCGATGAGGGTGAGGTAAGTTCTGCCCAGCAAATTGTGGCAATGCACCACGGTGGCGACGGTGAGCTGCGGGGTACTGCTGGCGGTAGCGGGGCGGATTTGCACGGAAATACGAAAATCGAGATGCGAGTCGTCTTCTCCCAGCAAGACTTCCTTGGCATTGGATTCGTAGATTTTGAAGATCGCAATGCGTTTTTCAGAGGCGTCTGCGCTGGGCGTGGTCAGTTGTTTGGCGGTTTTCAAGCCGAACACGGACACCAGCGTATCCCTCAACTGCAGCAATTTTGTCGCCCAAACCGGTTGGCTTTCAAAGATACACCGCGCCAGAACTTCTGGGTCGACCACCGCACCTGCAGGCAGACTGATGGCGTAGGCGTCTGCCAGCTGGGTGACGGCGTAAAAGCCGTTGGCGCGGGCATCCGGCGGAATTTCGATTGCTACGGGGTCGTTAAAGGTGTTTGGCATGGGCAGATGGTACTACAGCCCTACCTTACCCCTCTTATAGGCATCGAGCCAGCGTATTTGCAGCCTAATAAGCTATTTATTTGATAGCTATATGCATTGATATCTGGCCGCAATTACACTTTTTTCGTTGAGTTGGCGGGAAAACAATTTAACGCCAATCTCACTGAAAGTTACACCGACTTTTATCGTTTAACCCCAACATCCGGTCTACATTAACCCCTTTCAACAAGGAGTAGTCATGTTTCGTAAATCTATCTTGAGCACCCTGTCTGTCATGGTCATGGCCAGCAGCGCCTATGCTGCCGGCGAGTTTGGCACGGCTACCGAAGCCAAGGCAATGCTGGAAAAAGCCGTCACCGCCGTCAAGGCCAGCAAGACCGATGCGCTCGGCAAATTCACCAACGGCGAAGGCGGCTTCAAGGATCGTGATCTGTATCCGTTTTGTGGCGGCACTGATGGCAACTTCACCGCCCACCCCAGCCTGGTCGGCAAGAGCATGAAAGACCTCAAGGACAAAGCAGGAACGGCGATGGGCGCGGAGATGTACAAGGTTGCTACCGAGGGTAGTCTGAGTGAAGTGAGCTACATGTGGCCACGTCAGGGTACAACGGATCCTGTGCAAAAGATCAGCTACGTCACCAAGATCGGTGATCAGGTTTGTGCTGTCGGTTATTACAAATAAGCGTACAAACACACCAATAAGTAAGCCTGCAATTTATCCGCGCGGTGACTTGCAGGCTTATTTGTCGATCTATTTCCCAATACAAAACTTCGAGAAAATCACGCCCAGCAAATCATCGGAAGTGAACTCACCGGTAATCGCTGAGAGGTCGTTTTGTGCCAAACGCAGCTCTTCGGCGAGCAAATCCAGCGCTTGCGATTTGGCTTTTAGCTGGCTGTCGGCCAAATCTAAGTGAGCGCTCACTTGCCGCAAGGCCTGCACGTGGCGTTCGCGGGCGATGTAGACGCCCTCGGCGGCGGGCTGCCAGCCGGCGACTTGCAGCAGGGTACGGCGCAGGGTTTCTAGGCCTTGGCCGTTTTTGGCGGAAACGTGAATATTCACATTTTCAACCGTATTTGGCATGCCAGCGTTTGGCGCAGACTGAATTAGGGGCACCGCATCTACCTTGTTCCACACCTGGATCACCGGCACCCGTTTGGGCAACAAGTTGACGAGCTGCGTGGCGATGGCGGCGTCGGCGGCTTGGTAGTTGGCGGACTCGGCGGCATCGTTCCAACGCACCAAGTCGTGTAAAAACAGCACGGCGTCGGCGTTTTCAATCTCGGCCCAAGCGCGTTCGATGCCGATTTTTTCGACTTCATCTTCGCTATGGCGCAAGCCGGCGGTGTCGATGATGTGCAGCGGCACGCCGTCGATCTGGATGGTTTGCTGCACTTTGTCGCGCGTCGTGCCGGCGATGGGGGTGACGATGGCGAGTTCGGCACCCGCCAAGGCGTTGAGCAGGGACGACTTGCCGGCGTTGGGCTGGCCGGCGATGACGACTTTGATGCCTTCGCGCAACAATGCGCCTTGACCGGCGCGCTGCATCACCCGCGCCAGCGTGGCTTGCAAACGGGTCAATTGGCCAGCGGCATCGGCTTTTTGCAGGAAGTCGATCTCTTCTTCAGGGAAGTCCAGCGTGGCTTCGACCAGCATCCGCAAATGAATCAATGCGTCGCGCAGACTGTGGATTTCTTTGGAAAACTCGCCCGACAGGCTGCGGGTGGCGCCGCGCGCAGCGGCTTCGGTGCTGGCATCGATCAAATCGGCCACGGCCTCGGCTTGGGCCAAGTCCATTTTGTCGTTCAAAAATGCCCGCTGGGTGAATTCGCCGGGTTGGGCGACGCGCAAGCCTTCAAGACGGGGTTGTTGGGTTGATGTGTCGATTTCAGCACCGGCTGCTAGGCAACGCGCCAGCAAAAGCTGCATCACGACGGGGCCGCCATGGGCTTGGAGTTCTAAAACATCTTCGCCGGTGAACGAATGCGGCGCAGGGAAATACAGCGCCAAGCCGTGATCAATCGCCTCACCTACCGCGTCAACAAAGGGCAGGTAAGTCGCCTCGCGTGGCTTCAGGTCACGGCCGCACAGGGCGCGGACCAGCGGCGCAATCGCCTTGCCAGACACCCGCACGATGCCGACCGCGCCGCGCCCGGATGGCGTGGCGATGGCGACGATGGGGGCGTTTGAGAGTGCGTGCATGTGGTTCGATTGTGCAATAAAAGTAGGGCGTAAAAAAGGGTCGCTAAAGCGACCCTTTTAGTCTGGGTTTAAATTTACTTACTTGAATTTCGGCAAATTAAACTGCGGCGGCACGCCCATACGGGTGTTGATGAGCCACTGCTGGGCGATGGACAAGACGTTGTTGGTGATCCAGTACAACACCAAGCCCGCTGGGAAGAAGAAGAACATGACGGAGAAAGCCAGCGGCATGTACCACATCATTTTGGCTTGCAATGGGTCTGGTGGCGTTGGGTTCAACGCGGTCTGCAAGAGCGTGGTCAAGGTCATGACCAGGGGCAAGATGTAGAACGGATCGGGTGCAGACAAATCGTGAATCCACAGCGCCCACGGGGCATTGCGCATTTCGACCGAGCTCAACAGCACCCAGTACAAGGCGATGAACACCGGAATTTGCACCATGATGGGGAAGCAGCCGCCCATGGGGTTGATTTTTTCTTCGCGGTAGATTTTCATCATCTCTTGCTGCATTTCTTGCGGCTTCTCTTTCAAGCGCTCGCGCATGGTGGCGATGCGCGGCGCGACCGACTTCATCTTGGCCATGCTGGCGTAGGCTTTGGCGTTGAGCCAGTAAAACGCGATTTTCAGCAAGAGAACCAGCGCAATGATCGCCCAGCCCCAGTTGCCGATGTAGCTGTGCAGCTTTTCCAAGAGCCAGTACAACGGTTTGGCCAAAATGGTCAACACGCCGTAGTCTTTCACCAATTCCAAGCCTGGGGTGATGGTTTCGAGTGAGTTTTCAACCTGCGGTCCGGCAAAAAAGCGCGATTCCACGGTTTTTGTGGTGCCTGGGGCGACCGCATCCAGCGCGGTGATCATGCCCACGGCGTACAGGTTGGTGTCGACTTTGCGGGTGAACAGCTCGCGCTTGATGCCATCCGGCAAGATCCACGCGCTGGCAAAGTAGTGTTGCACCATGGCGATAAAGCCGTTGGTCGCTTGTTTTTCAACATCCACTTTGTTTTTCTCGATCTCGCTGAATTCAACTTTTTGGTATTTTTTGGCTTCGGTATAGACCGCAGGGCCGGTGAAGGTGGAGTAGAACGACGACTCGCCCGCCAGCTTGTTGCCATCACGCACCAGTTGCATGTACAGCTGTGGCGACACGGCGGCAGCGCCGGTGTTGACGATGTCGTGTTTCACCGCCACGTCGTACGCGCCACGCTTCAAGGTGTAGGTTTTGACGAGTTTGACGCCACTGGATTCTGGCGATTCAAATTTCACGACCAACTCGTTCGCCCCCGCTTCTAGTTTGCGCGGACCAGGGACAACGGTCATGATGGTTTTGTGGGTGGGCAGGTTGGTCGCGCCAACCAAACCGGTTTGCGCCACATACACGCGCTCTTTGCTGTCGTCCAGCAGCACCACGCCTTTGGCGGTGCCGGCTTTGACAGCCGCTTTGTCTTCCAAATCCACATGCTTCACAAACTCGGAATGCACGATCGAGCCGCCTTCGGTGTCAAACGTCAGCTTGAACACGTCGGTTTGCACCTCAAAGCGCTCTTTCGCTGCTGCAGGTGCTGCAGAAGTGGCTGCTACAGTTCCTATTTGAGCTGTAGCCGGCGTATTTACTGCCTGAGGTGCTATGTTATTTGTAGTGGCAGGGATGCTTGTATTGGCAGCACCGGCAGCCACTTGGGCTGTAGGAACACCATTGGCTGCCACATTTGTAGCAGCGCCTGCTGCTGCAGTAGCGGTGGCGACGGCAGGTTTTGAGCTGAGCCCAAAAGTGGCTTTGTGGCCCATGCTGACTTGGTAGTTGTCCCACAGCATGACCATGGAAAAGCCAAAAATCACCCACAAAATGGTGCGGCGGATATCGTTCATGAATGTGTCTTTACGTTGGTAAATTTAGAAAACAGAGAAAAATGGGTCGGTACACGGTCTGCACCACCTTCGCACCACGGGTGGCAGCGACCCAAGCGCTTCAGGGTGAGGTAGCTGCCTTTGGCAGCGCCGTGGGTTTCTAAGGCTTGGATTGAATAGATCGAACACGTAGGCTCAAACCGGCAGGCCGAACCCAGCCATGGGCTGAGGAACAAACGGTAGGCTTTGACCACGCCCACCAAAAATTGCTGCGGTAGTTGCTGCATCGAGCTCATGCTGTACTTCACGATTTTGCACCTGAAAAAAGATGCTGCAACTCAGCCCGAACGGCGATTTTGAGCTTGTCGGACGTGGCGCTGATGAATTCAGCACGGTCAAACCCCGCACGCAGGCGCACCACATGGGCGGCGGGTGGCAAATGACAGCTTGAATCGGTGCTCACAGCGTAGATTTGGCGTTTGATGGTGTTGCGCGTGACGGCGCGTTTAGCCCACCGTTTCGGCACAACCACACCTAACCAGGTGTCTTGCACGGCGAAAAGAGGTTTGCTAAGGGTCTGGCTAGCATCTGCCGAAGCCGCTGGCGCAGTTTTTGGTTGCAGCGCCACACGGTGCAAGGCAAAGTGCGGGGTGCGGGAGACGGTTTGGCCGTTCATCACAGCTGCAAACTGCGCTTTGGTCACTATTCGCTGCAAAATTATGCTGCAAGATGGCGCGACAAAATAGGCTGCTGAAGTTGATTCAATTGCAGCCAAATTTGACTAAAAATTAGACAGCCAAACGTTTGCGGCCTTTGGCGCGGCGTGCGTTGATCACGGCACGGCCACCAGGCGTTTTCATGCGTGTCAAAAAGCCGTGGGTACGGGCGCGGCGAACTTTAGAGGGTTGGTAAGTGCGTTTCATGATTCATCCTAGGTACTTTTTGAAGCGTGTTGCCTCAAGTTAGCCCATGATTATCGCAGATTCTTGAGGCGTGACCCCCAGTTAGCGCAAAAACCAACGGTAATAGGCTAAGCTAGGCGGCAGAATTATCCCTATCTTTCCAGCGAAACCCTCCATTTTGAACCCCTCGCCATCACCAAACGCCTCTTTTCTGATTCGCGCCATGCCTGCGGTTTTTGTGCTGATTTGGAGCACCGGCTTCATTGTCGCCAAGTTTGGCCTGCCCTTTGCACCGCCCTTGACGTTTTTAGCGATTCGCTACTTTTTGTCAATCGTGTGCTTTTTGCTATGGATTTGGCTGGCGCGCGCCGTTTGGCCTAGCGATAAAAAGCAGTGGTTGCACCTTGCTGTCGCGGGTGTGCTGGTGCACGGGGGCTACCTGGGTGGCGTCTGGGTGGCGGTCAAAGGTGGCATGGGCTCGGGTTTGGCAGCACTGATTGTGGGGTTTCAGCCGATTTTGACGGCACTTTGGCTCGCTAGCCAAGGATCAGCAAATTCCCAAAACCCAACGCAAACCGTCGTTTCAAAACGCCAATGGATGGGACTGCTGCTGGGTTTGGCGGGTTTGTTGCTCGTGGTGGCGCGCAAGTTCGGCGCCACCAACGAAGTCACACTGTTGACCTTTGCCGCCACCGTGTTCGCCTTGTTCAGCATCACCGTCGGGACCTTGTACCAAAAACAGCACGTCACCGCGACCGATGTGCGCACCGCCAACGTGATCCAGCTCGGTGCTGCGCTGGTGGTGACCCTGCCTTTTGCTATGCTGGAAGCGGAAGCGATAACTTGGAATCCATCGTTCCTCGGGGCGATGGCTTGGGCGGTGCTGGCTTTGACCTTGGGCGGTAGTTCGCTGATGTTCATGCTGATTCAACGCGGCGCAGCCACCACGGTGACCAGTTTGATGTATTTGGTGCCGCCAACGACGGCGCTGATGGCGTGGGTGCTGTTTGATGAAGCGATCACCGCCGTCACCATCTTGGGCATTGTGCTGACGGCGATCGGGGTGAGCTTGGTCGTGCGGCCGGCTAAGGCCTAAAATTTAATCATTTCAACCATGAGGGACATCATGTTTCACGGATTTACAACCAATCAGGTTCAAGGCCCCGCTGGCCCGCTGCACACCCTGCGCGGCGGTCAAGGTGCGCCCTTGCTGTTGCTGCACGGTCACCCGCAATCGCACGTCATGTGGCACTTGGTGGCGGACGAGCTGGAAAAGCATTTCACCGTGGTGATGATGGATTTGCGCGGTTATGGCGATTCGGTGCGTGCGCCGGCGGATGCTGAGCACCACAATTACGCCAAGCGCAACATGGCGCTGGATGCCCTCGCCGTGATGAAGCACTACGGGTTTGACCGCTTTCAAGTCATGGCGCATGACCGTGGGGCACGGGTGGCACATCGGCTGGCGGTTGACCACCCAGAGGCAGTGCAGCGTTTGTTAGTCTTGGACATCGCGCCAACCTTGGCCATGTATGACCACACCACCGACGCCTTTGCCCGCGCTTATTGGCACTGGTTCTTTTTGATCCAACCGGCGCCCCTGCCCGAAAGCTTGATCGAGCTGGACCCTGTGCGCTACATGCGCAGCTTGATGGGCAAGCGCCATGCGGGACTGGATGCCTTCACGCCCGCTGCATTGGCCGAATACGAGCGCTGCGCCTTGATTCCAGGCACGGCCACCAGCATGTGCGAAGACTACCGCGCTGCCGCAACGGTTGACTTGGTGCACGACCGTGCTGATGTGGCCGCTGGGCGCCAGCTAACGCAACCCCTGCGCGTGCTGTGGGGTGAGCATGGCGTGGTCGACAAATGCTTCAACGTGCTGGGTCTGTGGCGCGAGCGGGCCACCGATGTCTCTGGCGCGAGCTTGCCCTGCGGACACTACATCGCCGAAGAAGCTCCCCAATTGCTGCTGGCCGAAGCGCTCCAATTTTTCAAACCCTGATTTTTAACCCACCTATAAGCCATGAATACAACAACACACAACACTGGTAAAAAACGCATCGCCGTCATCGCCGGAGATGGCATTGGCAAAGAAGTCATGCCCGAGGGCATTCGCGTGATGGAAGCTGCCGCCAGCAAGTATGGCATTGACCTGCAGTTTGACCATTTCGACTTTGCCAGCTGGGACTACTATGAAAAGCACGGCCAGATGATGCCGGACAACTGGAAAGAGCAGATTGGCGGCCACGATGCGATTTACTTTGGCGCGGTAGGCTGGCCTGACAAAATCGCCGACCATGTGTCGCTGTGGGGCTCGCTGATTTTGTTCAGACGCGAGTTTGACCAGTACGTCAACCTGCGCCCCGCACGCTTGATGCCCGGCATTGTTTGCCCGGTGGTGCGTCGCGATGGCAGCCCACGCCAGCCCGGTGAGATTGACTTTTACATCGTGCGCGAAAACACCGAAGGCGAATACTCCAGCATAGGCGGCAAAGCCTTCCCAGGCACAGACCGCGAGTTTGTCGTGCAAGACGCCATCTTCACGCGCTTTGGTGTGGACCGGGTGCTGAAGTTTGCCTTTGAGCTGGCGCAATCACGCCCTAAAAAGCATTTAACCAGCGCCACAAAATCCAACGGTATTTCGATTTCTATGCCTTACTGGGATGAGCGCGTCGAAGCCATGGCGAAGAACTACCCCGCCCTCAAGCTGGACAAGTTTCACATCGATATTTTGACGGCGCACTTTGTACAGCGTCCTGACTTTTTTGACGTGGTGGTGGCCAGCAATCTGTTTGGCGATATTTTGAGCGACTTGGGCCCGGCCTGCACCGGCACGATAGGCATCGCACCCAGCGCCAACCTGAACCCCGAGCGCACCTTTCCGTCGCTGTTTGAGCCGGTGCATGGCTCGGCACCGGACATCGCAGGCCGCAACATTGCCAACCCGATTGGTCAAATCTGGTGTGGCGCGATGATGCTGGAGTTTTTGGGCCACAAAGACGCGCACGATGGCGTGTTGGCGGCGATTGAAAAAGTTTTGGCGGCGGGCAGTGATGCCCCGCGCACACCCGATTTGGGTGGTAGCGCCAGCACGCAAGACGTGGGGCGTGCGATCGCGGCGGCGCTATAAAGCTATAGACTAAAAACCTAAGCGCATCATTCCCAAAGCGGCAAAACCTGCGCCTTGAGTCGTTTTTGTCGCGCTTCGTAATCGGGCAACACACTGGCCAAGGTTGCCCAAAAGCGCGGGCTGTGGTTGAGCTCACGCAGGTGGCTCAGTTCATGCGCCACCACGTAGTCAATCACGTCGGGGCTGAACTGCATCAACCGCCAGTGCAGGCGAATCGTGCCATCGGCCTTGGCGCTGCCCCAGCGGGTGTTGGCGTTGGTCAGCGTCATGGTTTTCCACTGCACGCCCAGCAGCGGCGCAAAATGGTTCATGCGGGCCGTGTAATGTTGCGTGGCTTGTTGCAGCAGCCATTTCTTGGTGGTGTCGCGGATTTTTTTCTCGCTTGATACGGCGGGTAACGCCAGCGTCAAGTCCCAGGTCTTGCTTGTTTGATTGTTCGCAGCTAGCGTCGTCGCAGCGGCGTGCGGGTCAACGCTGACCTGCAGCATGCCACCCAAATACGCCAACTGCGCACCCGCCTGCCAATCCATCTTCAGCGCCGCCATGCGCTCTTCGCGCTGCTGCATACCGCTGAGTTTAAGAACGATCCAACGGCCTTTTTCTTGTACGGCTGCTTCGATGCTGGGTTGCGTCATGCCAAAAGGCGCACGCACGGATAAGCCTACCGAGCTAACACTGAAGGTCATGGTGCGCCTGCGGCTGCGCAACAGCTCGTAGTTCACCGCACGGCCCTCTAACCGCGTTTTCTGGCTGGCCTGTGGGTGGTGCGAAAAAACATCGCCAGCAACGGGAAGCAGAGCTGTTTGTGCAGGCCTTGCTTTTTTAGGTTTAGCTTCGGCCTTGGGTCGCGCTTTTGGCGCGGGCTGGACCACCGGTGCAACATCAAACAAATCCAGCGTGAACTTCAGCAAGCGCAGCATGGCGGGCTAGGGTTTATTTGGTCGCTTCAGGACCGTACGCTTCTGGATCTAGGCGGCGCATTTCAGCTTCGATCCAAGCTTCCACTTCACGCATCAACTCAGCCGGTTCGCGACCGATGCTTGGAATGGGTTGGCCGATTGAAATATCCACCACGCCTGGCGTTTTGATGAAGGCTTTTTTGGGCCAGCATCTGGCGGACGTGACAGCGACAGGCACCACCGGCGCGCCCGTTTCGATCGCCAAGCGTGTGCCGCCGGTTTTGTACGTGCCTTTTTGTCCGCGTGGGATGCGTGTGCCTTCAGGAAACATGATCACCCATGTGCCTTTGTCCAACAAGCGTTTCCCCTGCTCAACGACTTTGCCAAAAGCCTGCGTACCCTGTTTGCGATCAATATGAATCATGTCCATACTGCCGATGGCCCAGCCGAAAAAGGGGATTTGCAACAACTCTTTTTTAAACACATAAGCCAAAGGATGTGGCATCAGGGCGATCATAGAAAACGTCTCCCACAGTGATTGGTGCTTGACCAGCAAAATCGCCGCGTCCGTTTCGCCTGTGGGTAGGTTTTCCCAACCCGTCACACGGTTGCGAATGCCTAAAATAGCCGTGCCGCCGTTGACAGACAATCGCAGCCAGTTGACGCACACGGCATACACCATTTTTGGGTTGCCAAACAGGCGCAGCACCACCGCGGCCAAAGCCCACGGTATCACCGTCACCGCCATCAAGGCCGTGTGCAGCACGGCGCGGACAAAATTGATCACGCGGTTCATGGTGCTTTTTTCTCTTGGTCTTTTTCGCGGGTGATGATGAAGTCGGCAAAGGCGGCCAGGTCATGGTGCGTTATGGTGTTTTTGGGGTAGGTGTCTGGCAAGGGCTGGCCGCGCAAATGCAAAGCATTGCCCGTCAGCACCAAATGCGGCTCGCAGCCAGCTGCAGCAGCGGCTTGCATGTCACGCAAGCTATCGCCCACAGTGGGAATCAAATGGGCATCGACCCCTGTGCGCTCGATGATTTGCTCAAACAAGCCTGGCAAGGGCTTGCGGCAGCTGCAATTGTCGGTGGGTGTGTGCGGGCAGTAAAACACCGCATCCATACGCCCGCCTAAACCTGTCAGTAGCTTGTGCATTTTGGCGTGCATGGCGTTCAGCGCGGCCACATCAAACAAGCCGCGCCCCAGCCCCGACTGGTTGCTGGCGATGATGGTGCGCCAGCCAGCGTGGTTCAGCTTGGCCACCGCCTCCAAGGCACCCGGCAGCGGGATCCACTCCTCAGGCGACTTGACGAAGTCGGCACGCTCTTCGTTGATGGTGCCGTCGCGGTCTAGGATGATGAGTTTCATAGGAGGCCTATTCAAGTCGCCAGTTTGGACAAATCAGCCACGCGGTTCATCGCTTCGTGCAGGCTTTTCAGCAGACCCTGGCGGTTCAGGCGCAGGTCGAGTTCTTCGGCATTGACCATGACACCGTCAAAAAACGCATCGACCGGTGCACGTAAGGCAGCTAGCGTTTGCAGCGAAGCGGTGTAGTCACCCGCTTCAAACTGCGCTTTGGCTTTAGGAGCGACCTCGTTCATCGCCGCAAACAACGCGATTTCGGCCGGTTCTTTCAGCAATATTTCGCTGACATGCGGGTCAACAATCGCCGCTTCTTGCGCTTTTTTGAGGATGTTGGTGATGCGTTTGTTGGCGGCAGCGAGGGCGGCGGCTTCGGGCAGGGCGGCGAAGGCGCGGACGGCTTCTAGGCGAGAGACGAGCGTTAGCCAATCGTAAGCGTCCACCTCTAGAACCGCCTCAACCTCTTGTGCCAAATATCCGAGCTCGGATCGTAGATAGGTGTTTAATCTCTCGGATAAAAATCTTTCGAGAGCCACTAGCCACACAGGTACTGGACTTTCACCGACAGTACCTTTTAGTATTTCCACGAATTCTAGCCGTGCCATGTCGAGTATGTCACTCAGTCGTAGGTTGAGGTGTCGTTCAAATAGCAGTCGGACGATGCCGAGGCCGTGCCGACGCAACGCAAACGGGTCTTTGTCACCCGTTGGCAAATTGCCAATGCCAAACATGCCCACCAGCGTTTCCAGCTTGTCCGCCAAGGCAACGACCACGCCAACTTGATTCCGCGGCAAGGTGTCACCGGCAAAACGCGGTTTGTAGTGGTCTTCAATGGCGTCGGCTACATCAACGCTCAATCCGTCATTTAACGCGTAATAGCGACCCATGGTGCCCTGCAATTCTGGGAATTCACCCACCATGTCGGTGACCAAATCGGATTTGGCTAGATGAGCCGCCTGATCCGCTTGCGCAGCCAAAACGTCGCCACCCAACTGCTGGCCAATGGCTTTGGCTATGGCTCTAACGCGAAGTATGCGCTCACCTTGCGAACCGAGTTTGTTGTGGTACACCACCTTGTCCAGCCCCGCGACGCGGGATTCCAGCGTCTTCTTGCGGTCTTGGTCAAAGAAAAACTTGGCATCGGCCAAGCGCGGACGCACCACGCGCTCGTTGCCGCCAATCACCGCGCTGGCGTCAGTTGGGCTGATGTTGCTGACGACTAGGAACTTATTACTCAGCTTGCCGGCAGCGTCCAGCAGTGGGAAGTACTTTTGATTCGCCTTCATAGTCAAAATCAAGCACTCTTGCGGCACGGCGAGGAATTCAGCCTCGAAACTGCAGGTCAGCACGTTCGGGCGCTCGACCAAGCCAGTCACCTCGTCCAACAGTGCAGCATCGTCAATCGGCGTGTACGTTGTGCCGTCTGCAGCGCCAGCCTTAGCGGCTGCAGCGACCAATTGGCGCTCAATCTCCGCACGGCGTTCGGCAAAGCTGGCGATGACGGCGCCGTCTTTGCGCAGCGTTGCGGCGTAGCTGTCCGCATCGGCAATCACCACGGGCGACACAGCAGCTTCAAACCGGTGGCCCAGTGTTTCCCGCCCTGATTTAAGGCCTAAAACAGTGATAGCCGGCGTATTTACTCCATGTAGTGCTACTAATTTATGAGCAGGGCGAACAAAACTGACGCTACTCCAGCCCGGCATCTCGCAGTTTTGCGCCAGCTGGTAGCTCATCACTTTGGGGATGGGCAGTTTGGCTATTGCCTCGGACACAGCTTTTTGCAAGCCTTCAGCCAACAAAACGCCCGTGACCAGGCTGTCGTAAAACAGGGCTTCGGCTTTGCCGTCCATGGCGCGTTTTAGACCCGCAACGGCGGAAGCATCCGCGCCCAAGGCTTGCAGTTTTTTCAACAACGCGGGTGTCGCATTCCCCGCCGCATCCAAAGCCACGCTGACAGGCATGAGTTTTTGCGACACAGCTTTGTCGGCAGCCTGTGCCGCCACAGCGGTGATGTGCGCGGCCAGCCGGCGTGGCGTAGCAAAGGGCGTGACCACGACGTCTGTCTGGGCCAAACCCTGGCTCTGCAGGGACGCGGCCAGCGTGCTGGCAAAGGCTTCGCCGAGTTTTTTCAGGGCTTTGGGGGGCAGTTCTTCGACGAACAGTTCCACCAATAAGTTAGCGGATAAATTTTGCGTTGTCATGTTCATACTGCCTTCTCCACCTTTTTGGCGGATGTTGTCGGCATCAGGGGAGCCACTTGCGCGACCCAGTCGCGCGGCGCCATCGGGTAGCCCAGCCGTTCACGGCTCTCCAGATAACTCTGCGCCACGCTGCGCGAGATGTTGCGGATGCGTCCCATGTAGGCCGCCCGTTCGGTCACGCTGATACTGCCACGGGCGTCCAGCAAATTGAAGGTGTGCGCCGCTTTGAGCACCTGCTCGTAGGCGGGCAGGGCGAGCTGTTGTTCCATCAAATACTTGGCCTGTTTCTCATGCGCCTTAAACGCCGTGAACAAAAAGTCCACGTCGCTGTGCTCAAAGTTGTAGGCCGATTGTTCCTTTTCATTTTGCAGGTACACATCGCCATAGCTCATGGTCTCGGTGTATTTGAGGTCATAAACGCTGTCCACACCCTGCAAATACATGGCCAGACGCTCCAGCCCGTAGGTGATCTCGCCGGTGATGGGCTTGCAGTCGATACCGCCGACCTGCTGGAAGTAGGTGAACTGCGTCACCTCCATGCCATTGAGCCAGACTTCCCAGCCCAAGCCCCACGCGCCCAGCGTCGGGTTTTCCCAGTCGTCCTCGACAAAACGGACGTCGTTTTTCTTCAAATCAAAGCCCAAAGCTTCTAGCGAGCCGAGGTACAAATCCAAAATATTGGCGGGGGCGGGTTTCAACACCACTTGGTACTGGTAATAGTGCTGCAAGCGGTTCGGGTTTTCGCCATAACGACCGTCTTTCGGGCGGCGGCTGGGCTGCACGTAGGCGGCTTTCCACGGCTCGGGGCCAAGCGCTCTTAAAAATGTCGCTGTGTGGGATGTGCCGGCACCGACTTCCATGTCGTAGGGTTGCAAGAGGGCGCAGCCCTGGGCGTCCCAGTAGGACTGGAGTTTGAGAATGATTTGCTGGAATGTAAGCATAGGTGGATCATTTTACTTGCGTCGCACGCGCCAAAATGCCAGCAACAGGATACCTAGCCCCAAAATCCACAACGGCCACAGCCAAAAGCGCGCCACCCACCAGGCGTAGGGCGTGATGACCGTGTTGCCCCAGACCTGGCCGACCAACACGCCACGGGTATGCCGCTCTAGCGATTGGGTGACTTGGCCTTGTGCGTCGATGATGACGGTCGCGCCGGTGTTGGTCGCGCGTATCGACGGCCGCGCCAGCTCCATCGAGCGCAAGCGGGCGATGTTGAGGTGCTGATCTATCGCCACCGTATTGCCGAACCAGGCGATATTTGTAAGGTTAACCAGAATCGTGGGCGCGGTGGCGGGGTTGGCAAAACGTGCTGCCAGCTCTTCGCCAAACAAATCTTCATAGCAAATATTCAGCCCCAAGCGCTGACCTTGCCAGTAGAACGGCGGCTGGGCGGAGCCGCCCCGGTTGAAGGCGCCCAGCGGGATGTTCATCAAATCGATAAACCACTGCGCGAAGGGCGGAATGAACTCGCCAAAGGGCACGAGGTGGTCTTTGTTGTACTGGTAGGGGGCGGATAGTGCTAGCGGTGTAGGCTTGAAACCCAGCACACTGTTGCTGAAACCCGCCGCACGGCTGCCCATAGGGATGCCAATCAGCGCGGCTTTTGAACCGTTTTCAGCTTTGAAAGGCTGCTGCACCTTGCGCCAATAGTCGGGCGTCAAATTCTGCGGCAGCAAGGGAATGGCCGTTTCTGGGGTGACGACCAACCCGGATTGCACTTTTTCCAGCTGCTCGGCGTACCAGCTCAAGGCCGTGGCCACGCCTGAGCCGGCTTGGAACTTCTCGTTTTGCGGGATATTGCCCTGCAGCAGGGTGACTTGCAAGGGCGGCGTTTGCTGGCTCGCAATTTTTGCAGCAGCGTTTGAGGTTTCTAAACTTGGGCTGTTCACAACCAGCAAGACGACAAACAGCACCGCCAACAGCGCCGCCTGGATGCGCAGGGGCTTGGTGGGTTTATCGACCAGTTGCACCAGCAGCATGGCCATGTAGGCGCTGACAAAGCACATGCCATACACCCCGATGCTGGATGCCAAGCCCGCCAACGGCCCGTCAACATGCGAATAACCGACGGCGCCCCACGGAAAACCCGTCAACCACGTGCCGCGTGCTATTTCCGCCAACATCCAACACGCTGCGAAAATAATAGCAGCATAGGTATTAAATACGCCGACTACAGCCATATTTGGCATGTTTTTGACGGTTTTTGCGGTGATGTGATGAAAAATCATGCAAACCAGCACGTAAAACAGCGCCAGACAGCTGCTGAGCAACAACACCGCCAGCGCGGCCAACCAGCTGGGCAAACCGCCGTAGGTGTGCATGGAGATGTAGAGCCACCAGATGCTGCCACACAGCCAAGCGGTGCTGAACACCCAGCTGCGCCAGGCCGCTTGTTTGAGTGAGCCGGCGCCCAACAACGAGCGTGCAAACACGCCCATCGCCAGCAGCTGCAGCCACCACAGCGATTGACCGCGCGGAATGCCCAGCAGGGCGATGTCAAAACTAAAGGGCCAAACCAGGCTGACGGATTGCGCCCAACCCGCAAGTAACAACACCGTAAATTGCATGAAATGAAGCGCCTATTCCTATTTATTGTCAGCCATGTGCGCTGGCATGACCTTGAACCACTTGACCGCGCCACCCTTGGTGTGCAGCACCGTGAAGCTCAGGCCATTCAGCTCCATGCTTTCGCCGCGTTTCGGTACGTGGCCCATTTCATGCGCGACCAGGCCGCCTATGGTGTCGAACTGGTTGTCCGAGTCCGACTCCAGCAGCGTGACTTTGAAAGCGTCATTGACGCGCTCAATCGCCGTGTCGCCGCTGACGCGGTAGGTTTTGTCGGCCAAGCCAAAAATATCGCCTTCATCGGCCACGATGTCGAACTCGTCCTCGATTTCACCGACGATTTCTTCCAGCACGTCCTCGATCGTCAACAAACCCGCCATGCGGCCAAACTCGTCGATGACGATGGCCAAGTGGTTGCGGTTGCCGCGAAACTCACGCAACAAATCGTTCAAGCCCTTGGTTTCGGGCACAAACACCGGTGGGCGCAAGAGCGCGCGGATGTTCAACTCGGGCGCACGCTGCAGTTTCAGCAGGTCTTTCGCCATCAACACGCCGATGATGTTGTCTTTTTCGCCCTCAAACACCGGAAAGCGCGAGTGCGCGGTGTCTATCACCTGGTGCATCAGCTCGTCCATGGTCGAGTCGATGTTCAGCAGGTCAATCCGCGTCACCGGCACCATCACGTCGCCAGCGCTCATGTCGGCCATGCGAATCACGCCCTCCAGCATGGCGCGGCTTTGCGCACCGATCACGTCGTTGCCTTCGGCCTCGGCCAGCGTCTCAATCAGCTGGTCTGTGGAGTCTGGGCCGGGTTTGATGAACTCGACTATCTTTTGAAATAACGAGCGTTTGTCTGCCTGTGCTGCGTTGGGATTGTGGTTGCCCGTGGCAGTTTGAGCAGACGATGAACTGGGTTCTGACACTATGGTGGCGCTCACTGATATCACGGTAGCGTGCTTCTGAGCGCGGTTGTTGCGAAGCCCCTAGGATAGCGGATTCCTGTGACGGTGACTAATTGGCCCTTTTAAAACGGGTCGGCTGGCTCTTTTTGGACGCCCGCGACCAGCTCTTGAAAATTCTTGGCTTGCTGCTTGAAGCCATAGTCCACCTCGGCCATTTGGTCTTCCACCATTTCCGTCAAGCGCGTGCCCAAGGTGGCGGCAGGGAGTTTGAGGTAGGCGTCTGATTCTGAGCCGCTGCGCTCCACCGTGGCGCCAGCGTTGCGTGCAATGTTCAGCATGTTGGTGTTTTCAGTCAGCGCGTGGATGAACAAAGTGTCGCGCCCCTCGTTGCGGGCGTGCATCACCGCACGGTCAAACAAGCGTCCACCAAAGCCACGACCCCGTGCCGCTTTGAGCACCGACACGCCAAACTCTGCGTTTTTAGCCTGCTCGGGGTCGTCCGACACCGCCAAATGCGCCATCGCAATCAGCTCCAGCTTGCGGTTGAAAATGCCGTAAATATCGTCGCGTTCAAAATTCAGCCCATCGGCATAGCGGTTGATTTGCTCGTCCGACGTCGCATAGCCAAAGCGCAAATAGCGGTCTGACTCGTCCAGCGCCAGCAAATGCTTCGCAATCCGCTCGCGGTGCCGCGGCCCCAAAGAGCGAATCGGCACCAGCGGGAAGCTAGAACGGGTGTGGGTGGTATCCATAACGCCAATATAAGGGTATTCCCTAAAATTTCCAGCAATTTTGTTGCAGCGCAGCAAATAACCGTGTTTTCTAGGTGTAACACCCTCGGATGGCGTGACTTTATGCGCATGTTGGCGCTTAAGCAATTTTTAACCTGCCAGGGCAGCGCCTTTGTCGATTTCACCCTGTCCCGCAAGAAACTGGAAGACAAGCCAAGGCATTCGGTCATACACTTTAGCCATGACAGAAAAACTAGCCCCCCAAACCGCTGCTGCGTTGCTGGCAACGCTACAACACTGGCAGCACGATGCACCACGTGATGCGATCACCCGCGAGTTCGTGTTTACCGACTTCGCGCAAGCTTTTGCCTTCATGACGCAAATTGCCATCGTCGCCGAAAAGCGCAACCACCACCCCGAGTGGTCCAATGTGTACAACCGCGTCAGCATCACCTTGACGACGCACGATGTGAACGGCTTGTCACAGCGCGATATTGATTTGGCGCGTTACGCCGATGCGGCTTTTGTAAACTATCACGCCCATGAAAAACGTTCAATCCAAACGCCCAGACTGGACGATTGACCAAGGCTGGAACCACTACACCGCCGCCGAGCACGCGACGTGGAAGACGCTGTTTGAGCGCCAAACCCAGCTGCTGCCAGGCCGTGCCTGTGACGAATTTGTGCAAGGCATGCGCGACCTGCCGATGGGCGCGGATGAGATTCCAGACTTCCGGCATTTGAGCGAGGTGCTGTTGCCGCGCACCGGCTGGCAAGTGGTCGCCGTGCCCGGCTTGGTGCCGGATGACGTCTTCTTTGAACACTTGGCGAACCGGCGCTTCCCTGCCGGGCAGTTCATCCGCCAACCGCATGAGCTGGACTACCTGGAAGAGCCCGATGTCTTTCACGACGTGTTTGGCCACGTGCCCATGCTGATGAACCCTGCCATTGCCGACTTCATCCAGGCCTACGGCGTGGGCGGCTTGCGGGCGCAACAGCTGGGTAAGCTGGCGAACTTGGTGCGGGTGTACTGGTACACGGTGGAGTTTGGGCTGGTCAAACAGGCGGACGGCTTGCGGATTTACGGGGCGGGCATCGCCTCGTCGCATTCAGAGAGCCTCTTCGCCTTGGACGATGCCTCGCCCAACCGCGTGGCGTTTGACCTGCCACGGGTGATGCAAACCGCTTACCGTATCGACGATTTTCAGGAAACCTATTTTGTTATCAACAGTTTGGACGACTTGTTAGCTCTCGCCAAGATCGATTTTGCGCCGCTTTATTCGCAGATTGAGGGCAAGCCTGATATCCCTCCTGGCCAACTGCTGACGCAGGACGTGCTGTTCAACCGTGGGACATGTAGTTATCACGCCAAAGCATCAAAATTACTATGAATTAAATAGTAGCTTAGGCAATCAACACGCCGGCAATGGTGGTATTTTCCAAAAATTTAACGATGATTCAAGCTTTCAATCATCGTTGTTCGCAAAATGTCATTCATGCGGCTTTGGTAACCGCGCCCTTGGTTGCGCAGCCATTCAACCACATCCGCATCAATCCGCACCGTGAGCTGCTGCTTGATAGGGCGGTAAAACTTGCCGCGTGCTGCGCCCTTCCAGTCTGCGCTGGTGGTGGCGGGAATGTCTGAAAAATCAATGTCTTTCTCAGTTTTTTGCGCCAATGCTGCCAGTTCTTTACGAACGGCTTCAGGTACCTTGTTCATATGCTTTCCTTTCTACCTTTGTGGCTAATCGTGCTGAAATAATGCGAATATGCTCGCTGCCATCGTTTTCATCAAGCCAAGTATGAGCAACCAGCAACAATTGCAAACCAGCGACAGTTCCCACGGTTTGCCACCGAAGTTCACCGTTTTCTATGCGGTCTTGCCGGGTGATGTGCAGCGGGTCTTTGAACACCAGCAGCGCCGTCTCAAAACTAACACCATGCTTTCGCCTATTGCTCTCATTCTTCACCTCATCCCATGAAAACAATGTGAACTCCAATTTTGTAACTACAAATGCGTAGTTTTAATTATAACTAATTTTGCTATTCAGTGTTGAAAATCACCCACCCACAAAAAAGAGCGCCGCAGCGCTCTTTTTTTGCTCCTTACGTAGGTTGGGCTGACGCAGGAAGCCCAACACCAAAGACCGTGTCGGTTGGGTTTTGGTGATATGTGTGAGATTCGGAGAGTGTTGGGCTTTTCAGCCCACCCTACGGGCTACGGGCTACGGGCTCTTACCTACGCATACAAAGAGCTAACGCACCTAACGAACACGGTAGTTGTAATAACCTCCCTCGCCTGTACGGACGTCTGCGCCGGCGACGCCATTGATGAAATCGACATCCCAAGCGCCGAGATCTTCACCCGCGACAGGCGAAGACGTCCAGTAGACTGAATTAAGCGGTGTATTAGGAAACCATGAGTTATCAATAGTTGGTGTCTCACTAGTTTTAACGATGCCCAGCAACTCGGCTTTGCCGTAAAAATTCATTGGCTGGCAGGAAATTTACTATGAATTTAATAGCAGCTTAGGCAACAAATCCGCCAGTTAGAGGCCAAAAATATCCCTTAAAGCCGTCATTCCCGCGCAGACGGGAATCCACGGGGCGCTGCGATGGATTCCCGCCTTCGCGGGAATGACGTGAGCTTGAAACGGAAGCGAGGCTTAATTAAGCCGCGATTGCCTTCGCCAGCTTGTCTTTCGTCTCGCTCAGCTCTTTCGGCAGGTGGTAGGCCAGCTTGGTGAACAGCTCATCGTGCAGTTTCAGCTCGTCCGTCCAGGCGGCTTTGTCGAAGCTGGTGACGGTGTTGAACTGCTGCTCGCTGAAGTTCAAGCCAGTCCAGTTGATTTCACCGTAGGTTGGGCTGACGCCAAACGGCTGGTCCACGCCTGCCGCTTTGCCTTCAATGCGGTCAATCATCCACGCCAGCACGCGCATGTTTTCGCCGTAGCCTGGCCAGACAAACTTGCCGGCGGCGTCTTTGCGGAACCAATTGGCACAAAAGATTTTTGGTTGCTTAACGCCAGTTTTTTCGCCTGCAGCTTTGATTTTTTCGCCAATATCCAGCCAATGCTGGAAATAGTCGCTCATGTTGTAGCCACAGAAGGCGATCATCGCAAACGGGTCGCGGCGCACCACGCCTTGCTGGCCGGCTATGGCTGCGGTCGTCTCAGAGCCCATGGTCGCGGCCATGTAGACGCCTTCGACCCAGTTGCGGCCCTCCGACACCAACGGCACGGTGGTGGAGCGGCGGCCACCGAAGATGAAGGCATCAATCGCCACGCCTGCGGGGTTGTTCCACTCAGGGTCCAGCGCGGGGTTGTTGGTGGCGGCGACGGTGAAACGTGAATTGGGGTGTGCGGCTTTGGCGCCGGTTTCTTTGGCGATTTGCGGTGTCCAGTCTTTGCCTTGCCAGTCGATCAAGTGCGCAGGCACAGGCAAGTCGGCTTCCATGCCTTCCCACCAGACGTCGCCGTCGTCGGTCAAACCGACGTTGGTGAAAATCGTGTCTTTGTTCAGGCTCAACATGCAGTTCGGGTTCGTCAGCATGTTGGTACCCGGCGCAACGCCGAAGTAGCCCGCTTCCGGGTTGATGGCGTACATTTTGCCGTCTGCACCGGGTTTGACCCAGGCGATGTCGTCGCCAATGGTGGTGACTTTCCAGCCTTCAAACCCCGCTGGCGGCACCAGCATGGAGAAATTGGTTTTGCCGCAAGCCGATGGGAAGGCCGCTGCGACGTGGTACTTCTTACCCTGTGGATTGGTCACACCCAAAATCAACATGTGCTCGGCCAACCAGCCTGGGCTACCGGAGGGCCCCTCTGAGGCCGCACGGCCCATGTTGGACGCAATACGCAACGCAAAGCATTTTTTACCCAACAAAGCATTACCGCCGTAGCCTGAGCCATAGCTCCAGATTTCGCGGGTTTCGGGGTAATGCACGATGTATTTGGTGTCGTTGCACGGCCAAGTGACGTCTTGCTGACCGGCTGCCAAAGGTGCGCCTACGGTGTGCACGCAAGGCACAAAGTCGCCATTCACGCCGAGGATGTCGTACACCGCTTTGCCCATGCGGGTCATGATTTTTTGGTTGACTGCCACATACGCGCTGTCGGACAACTCAATGCCGATGTGGGCAATCGGGCTGCCCAGCGGGCCCATGGAGAAGGGCACCACGTACATGGTGCGACCAGCCATACAGCCGTCGAACAGCGGGTTCAGTGTCGCGCGCATTTCTGCTGGCGCTTTCCAGTAGTTCGTCGGGCCGGCATCCACTTCTTTTTCAGAGCAAATGAAGGTGCGGTCTTCCACGCGAGCAACGTCGCTAGGGTTGGAATTCGCTAAAAAGCTGTTCGGGCGCTTGGCGGGGTTGAGTTTTTTAAACGTGCCAGCATCGACCAGCAATTGGCACAGGCGCTGGTATTCTTCCTCGCTGCCGTCGCACCAGTAAATGGCGGCGGGTTTGGTGAGGGCAGCCATATCGGCCACCCAAGCGATGAGCTTGGCGTTTTTGACATAGGTCGGGGCGTTGAGATTCAAGCCCATCATGCTAGGTGCGTTCATAGAGTCATACATCCGAAGATGCCCAAAGTTAAAAAATCGTTTTTTCAAACCGGAATTGCCCGACTTGCGGTTGCCATCTAAAATCTGCTTTGAAAACGCGACTCAACCAACTACTACTGCACACACAAGTCAATTTTATGAACCTAGCTTGCTGGTTACCTACAAGTTACATGAATTTATCATGCAATATTTGCATAAGGTTATGCATTTTGGTCTTTTCAGGGGGGGTTTAAATGCATGAATTGTTTAACCGACGAGTCTATTTGAAGTCGCTTGCCGCTTTGGCGCTTGGCACAACCGCATCTGGTTTTGCCGCAACGCCTGCGCCGCTACGCGTAGCCGCCGCCAGCGACCTCAAGTTTGCACTGACCGCCCTTGGTCAAAGTTTCACACAGGTTACGGGCGTGCAAGTTGACCTGCAATTCGGTTCTTCGGGCAACTTTGCCCAGCAAATCCAGCAAGGCCTGCCCTTGGATTTATTTTTATCGGCCGACGAAGGCTATGTGTTTTCCTTGGCAAAAGCGGGTTTGACCCAAGACAACGGCGCTTTGTATGCGACGGGGCGTATTGCGTTGATCTTGCCTAAAAATTCAGCAGTTCAATTGCCAAAAACAGACGCCGAAGCTCGGCAAGTACTGGCTGTGCAACTCCAAGCCGTCCGCAAATTCGCCATCGCCAACCCCGAGCACGCCCCCTACGGCCGCGCTGCCAAAGAAGCGCTGCAAAACTTAGGGCTCTGGGAACAACTGCAACCGAAACTGGTGCTGGGCGACAACATCAGCCAAGCCACCCAGTTTGTCACCAGCGGGGCAGCGCAAGCAGGCATCACCGCGCTGTCACTCGCGCTGGCACCAGAAGTTGCAACCCAAAGTGGGGGGCATTGGCTGCTCCCCGCCAACTTGCATGCGCCTTTGAAGCAGCGCATGGTGCTGCTCAAGTCCGCTCAACCAGCGGCAAAGACGCTGTTTGAGTACTTGCAGACGCCAGCGGCTAAGGCGGTGTTGGCTAAGTTTGGGTTTAGCGCTTTGGGTGTTTAAATTAGTGATTTTTGAGTGCAAAATACACCTATAGCCGGCGTATTTATTGCCTAAGATGCTATATTATTTATAGCTATTTAGCATTCACTGATGGCCATATTTGCCTAAAAAGTACAAAAGTGATACCATGTTATTACATTGCATCCTACAAAGGAGTAACCCATGCCACAAACCTACACCACCCGCCAATTTCAAGCCGGCAATTCGCAAGCCGTGCGCCTGCCTGCGAACATGGCTTTTCCGCCGAAGACGGAGCTGATCGTGACACGAGAGGGTGAAAAAATCATCGTCCAACCCCTCGAGAAAACGATGGAGAGCGTGCCGCAGTTGTTTGCTGCGCTGAAGCAGCATGCCATTGGCGGAAAGCTGACGCGGCCAGAGTTTGTTGAGGCTGAGAGAAACTGGGGCAATGCGGGAAATGCCAGCGGGAGCAAAGTTTGATCAAGTACTTGCTGGATACCAATATTTGCATCTATTTGATGAATGAGCAGCCAGCGCAGGTCATTGAGCGGTTTAAGCAGTGCAGAAAAGGCGAGGTCGCTATCAGTGCCGTCACGTGGGCGGAGCTGACTTGTGGGTTGGATACGCACAATGACGAGTCGCAGTTTGACGGCTTGCTCAGCGCCATTACCGTTGCGCCGTTTGACATCAAAGCCGCAGCGATGTTTGGCAAACTGTCACAGCAGTTTCCGAACCGGAAAAGCAGCTTTGACCGCATGATTGCAGCGCATGCTTTGGCGCTGAAGGTCACGCTGGTTACCAATAACGTCGCAGATTTTGCTATTTACGGCTTAGATGTCGAGAATTGGACAATTTAAACCCTGAAATACGCTTCTAGCCGGCGTATTTATTGCCTGAGCAGCTATTATAAAAAGAGCAAATTATTTCCAAAAAACACAAAGACAAAAGGCCGCATATAGCGGCCTTTCCATTTGGTGCATCTTTCAGCTTGTTAGCGTTCAGAGCTCATATCCCAATCGATAAGTGCTTGAACTGTAGCACGTAACAGGTTACAAACGAACCATACTTAGAGGGAGGCATCAATGCCAGCATTGAGGTACAGGCTTGCGCTTGATTTGGGTTCGACATCTTTGGGCTGGGCGATGATCCGGCTGGATGGGGCAAACCCGCCTTCACCTGTCGCTGTCATCAAAGCCGGTGTACGCATATTTTCAGATGGGCGCAACCCCAAAGACGGCTCGTCTTTGGCTGTGACGCGGCGAGATGCGCGCTCGATGCGCCGCCGCCGTGACCGACTTTTGAAACGGAAATCGCGGATGACTCGCTCACTCATCGAGCATGGTTTTTTCTCAGCGGATGAGGCACAGCGCAAAACGTTGGTGACGCTGAACCCTTACACGCTGCGCGCAAAAGGCTTGGACGCAGCCTTGACGCCCGCGGAGTTTGGCCGCGCCCTGTTCCACATCAACCAGCGCCGTGGGTTCAAGAGCAACCGCAAGACAGACAAAAAAGACAACGACAGCGGTGCATTGAAAACTGCCATTGGCAAGCTGCGCGAGGCGATCAAGTCCGAGAATTGCCGTAGCGTGGGCGAGTGGTTGAACAAGCGTGCCGAAGTGGGAGGCTTTGTCAGGGCCCGCTATCGAACCGAAAAATTCGTCAAGGACGACGGCAAGACGAAGATCAGCAAGAGCTACGACCTCTACATTGACCGGGCCATGATCTCAGATGAGTTCGACGCGCTCTGGCACAAACAGGCTGAACTCAACCCGGCCCTGTTCACCGAGGCAGCGCGGGCGGACCTCAAGGACGTGCTCTTGCACCAGCGCCCGCTTAAACCCGTCAAGCCCGGCCGCTGCACCTTGATGCCAGATGAAGAGCGTGCCCCACTTGCATTGCCCAGCACACAGCGGTTTCGCATGTACCAGGAGGTCAACAATCTGCGGATTCTGCGCGAGGGCCTGAAGGAAGAACCACTCACTCTGCCGCAGCGCAATGACCTCATCACCGCGCTGGAGCAGCACAGCAAACGCAGCTTCACGCAGATCAAGAAACTGCTGGGCATTGGCGGTGCAGTGCAGTTCAACTTTGAAGACCCAAAACGCCAGGAACTCAAAGGCAATGTGACCAGCGCGATTTTGAGTGACTCAGACTACTTCGGCAAAGCCTGGTTTGAGTTTGACGAAGCCAAGCAGGACGCCATCGTTCTGCAACTCGTCAAAGAGGAAAACGAAGCCAAGCTGATGCGTTGGCTTCAAGAGGAAACCGGCATTGATGAGCTGCACGCCGAAGCCATCGCCAACGCAGGCTTGCCGGAAGGCTATGGAAGCCTATGCGCCCAAGCGCTAGCACGCATCTTGCCACAGTTACGGCGCGATGTTGAGCCATTGGTGACGTATGACAAGGCCGTGTTGGCAGCGGGGTTTGCGCACCATAGCATCATCAGCCCGTCTGCCACTGGCGAAATCCTGCCGGAGTTGCCCTACTACGGCATTCCACTTCAACGCCACGTCGGATTTGGCTCTGGCATTCCCGAAGATTCTGAGGAGAAGCGCTACGGCAAAATCGCCAACCCCACAGTCCACATCGGCCTGAATCAGGTACG
>JAYUCJ010000139.1:0-26341 GCA_043740415.1 Polaromonas sp.
TGCCCAAGTGCTGGACCTGATCAAAGGCGTTTCACAGACCGCGCTGCCTGAACAGGCGAGCAACTTTCTGCGCACCGTCGTTGAGAATGGACGCTTGGCCGCTTTGCCCGAAATCGCCACGCAATTCCGCGCCTTGAAGAACGCCCAAAGCGGCTCCTCGGACGCGGTAGTTTTCAGCGCTTTTCCCATTGATGTCGCTGCTTTGGCCGATTTGGCAACGTCGCTGAACAAGCGCTTTGGCCGCAAACTCAACCTGTCGGTGGCATTGCAGCCAGAGTTGATTGGCGGCATCCGCGTGGTGGCAGGCGACGAGGTTCTTGACACGTCTGTCAAAGCCCGGCTGGAACAAATGAAAGTGGCCCTGGCAGCCTGAGGCATTCGCCTCTTGTTTTGCTTCAGGTTACAGGCCCGATTAATCTTAATTAAGGATAAGAGTCATGCAACTCAATCCCGCAGAAATTTCTGAACTGATCAAAAGCCGCATTGAGGGCCTCACCGCCAGCAGCGACATCCGCAACCAGGGCACCGTCGTGTCGGTGACGGACGGCATTTGCCGCATTCACGGCCTGTCTGACGTGATGGCCGGCGAAATGCTGGAATTCCCCGCTGGCAGCGATGGCCTGCCCACGTTTGGCCTGGCCCTGAACCTGGAGCGCGACTCGGTTGGCTCCGTGATTTTGGGCGAGTACGAGCACATTTCCGAAGGCGACACTGTCAAATGCACAGGCCGCATTTTGGAAGTGCCGGTCGGCCCCGAGCTGCTTGGCCGCGTGGTCAACGCATTGGGTCAGCCGATTGACGGCAAAGGCCCGATCAATGCCAAGATGACCGACGTGATTGAAAAAGTTGCGCCGGGCGTGATTGCGCGTAAATCAGTTGACCAGCCGATGCAAACCGGCTTGAAATCGATTGACTCCATGGTGCCTGTTGGCCGTGGCCAGCGCGAGCTGATCATTGGCGACCGCCAGACCGGTAAAACAGCCGTGGCGATCGATGCCATCATCAACCAGAAGGGTCAGAACATGACCTGCATCTACGTTGCGATTGGCCAAAAAGCCTCTTCCGTGAAAAACGTGGTGCGTTCGTTGGAAGCTGCTGGCGCGATGGCCTACACGACGGTGGTCGCGGCAACGGCTTCTGAATCCGCCGCTATGCAGTATGTGAGCGCCTACTCTGGCTGCACCATGGGCGAGTACTTCCGCGATCGCGGTCAAGACGCTCTGATTGTGTATGACGATTTGTCCAAGCAGGCCGTGGCTTACCGCCAAGTGTCTTTGCTGTTGCGCCGTCCACCAGGCCGTGAAGCCTACCCTGGCGACGTGTTTTATCTCCACAGCCGTTTGTTAGAGCGCGCTGCACGCGTCAACGAAAAATACGTTGAAGATTTCACCAAAGGTGAAGTCAAAGGCAAAACGGGTTCTTTGACGGCTTTGCCCATCATTGAAACCCAAGCCGGTGACGTCTCTGCGTTCGTGCCAACCAATGTGATTTCTATCACCGACGGCCAGATTTTCTTGGAAACATCACTGTTCAACGCGGGTATCCGTCCTGCGATCAACGCCGGTATTTCTGTGTCCCGCGTCGGTGGCGCTGCACAAACCAAGATCATCAAGAGCTTGTCCGGCGGTATCCGTACCGACTTGGCCCAGTACCGTGAATTGGCTGCGTTTGCGCAGTTCGCTTCCGATTTGGACGAAGCCACGCGTAAACAGCTGGATCGCGGTGCCCGTGTGACTGAATTGCTCAAGCAAGCCCAGTACAGCCCACAGCCCATCAGCTTGATGGGTGCGACATTGTTTGCCGTGAACAAAGGTTTCATGGACGACATCGCCGTCAACAAGGTCTTGGCTTTTGAACATGGCTTGCACGGCTACCTCAAAGACAAGCACGCTGGTTTGTTGGCCAAATTGGAAGCTGCCAAAGCGATGGACAAAGAAGCGGAAGCTGAATTGACCACCGCGACGACGGCTTTCAAGAAGTCGTTTGCTTAAGTTGCTCCCAAGCGCTATTTAGTCACTAAAACAGACAGCACTACTAAGAGGCAACTATGGCATCAGGCAAGGAACTACGCACCAAGATCAAATCGGTGGAAAACACCAAGAAGATCACCAAGGCGATGGAAATGATTTCCGTCTCCAAGATGCGCAAGGCGCAAGAGCGCATGCGCGCGGCGCGTCCCTACAGCGAAAAAATTCGCAACATCGCAGCCAATTTGGGTGAAGCCAATCCTGAGTATGTGCACGCTTTCATGAAAACCAACGATGCCAAATCGGTGGGTTACATTGTGGTGAGTACCGACAAAGGTTTGTGCGGCGGCTTGAACACCAACCTGTTCCGTGCGTTGACTATCCAGTTGCGCGACGGGCAAGCGGCGGGTCAAACGGCGCAATCTGTCGCCATCGGCGGCAAAGGTTTGGGCTTTTTGACACGCATGGGCGCTAAAGTGGTATCGCATGTGACGCATTTGGGCGACAAACCGCATCTGGACAAGCTCATTGGGCCGGTCAAGGTGTTGTTGGATGCCTACACCCGTGGTGAGATCAGCTCGGTTGTGCTTTGCTACAACAGGTTCATCAGCACCATGCGCCAAGAGCCTGTGATCGAGCAGTTGCTGCCCTTGTCGCAGGCTGCGTTGAAAGAGCAATCGCAAAAGAGCGAAGCGGCCAGTGGCGTGAAGCACGGCTGGGATTACATCTATGAGCCAGACGCGCAAGCGGTGATCGACGATTTGCTGGTGCGCTACGCGGAAGCGTTGGTGTACCAGGCCGTTGCTGAAAACATCGCTTCTGAGCATGCAGCTCGTATGGTCGCGATGAAAGCAGCAACCGACAACGCAGGCAATGTGATTGCTGAGTTGAAGTTGATCTACAACAAAACCCGTCAAGCAGCGATTACCAAAGAGCTGTCTGAAATCGTCTCTGGTGCTGCTGCGGTGTCGTAAGACCCCACTTTTGAAGCAATATCAAGCAATACCCTAGTTATTTAAGTTTTTGTATTAATTTTTTGGAGCAAAAAATGGCTCAAGTCCAAGGCAAAATTGTTCAGTGTATCGGTGCGGTGGTTGACGTGGAATTTCCACGTGACCAAATGCCAAAAATTTATGACGCCCTCAAGATGGACGGCTCCACACTGACGCTGGAAGTCCAGCAGCAGTTGGGTGACGGCATTGTGCGTACCATTGCGCTCGGTTCGTCTGACGGCTTGCGCCGTGGCATGATCGTGCAAAACACCTCCAAGCCCATCATGGTTCCGGTTGGCAAAGCCACTCTGGGTCGCATCATGGACGTGTTGGGTGCGCCCATTGACGAGCGCGGCCCAGTTGCTTCAACCTTGACAGCATCCATTCACCGTAAAGCACCAGCTTACGACGAACTCAGCCCATCCCAAGAACTGCTGGAAACCGGCATCAAGGTGATTGACTTGGTTTGCCCGTTTGCCAAAGGCGGTAAAGTCGGTTTGTTCGGTGGCGCGGGTGTGGGCAAGACCGTGAACATGATGGAACTGATCAACAACATCGCCAAAGCGCACAGCGGTTTGTCCGTGTTTGCGGGTGTGGGTGAGCGTACTCGTGAGGGTAACGACTTCTACCACGAGATGGCAGACTCTGGCGTGGTGGATTTGGAGAACTTGGAAAACTCCAAAGTTGCGATGGTTTATGGCCAGATGAACGAGCCACCAGGCAACCGTTTGCGCGTTGCTTTGACCGGCTTGACCATTGCCGAATCTTTCCGTGACGAAGGTAAAGACGTTTTGTTCTTCGTTGACAACATTTACCGCTACACCTTGGCCGGTACCGAAGTGTCTGCCTTGTTGGGTCGTATGCCATCCGCTGTGGGCTACCAGCCAACACTGGCTGAAGAAATGGGCCGTTTGCAAGAGCGTATCACGTCTACCAAAGTCGGTTCTATCACATCCATCCAAGCCGTGTACGTGCCTGCGGATGACTTGACCGACCCATCTCCAGCAACAACTTTTGCGCATTTGGACTCCACCGTGGTGTTGTCTCGTGACATCGCTTCTTTGGGTATCTACCCAGCGGTTGATCCTTTGGACTCCACCAGCCGTCAATTGTCCCCTAACGTCGTGGGCGAAGACCACTACAACACAGCCCGTGCTGTGCAAGGTACCTTGCAGCGTTACCGCGAACTGCGCGACATTATCGCGATCATGGGTATGGATGACTTGGCCCCCGAAGACAAACTGGCTGTGGCACGTGCCCGTAAAATCCAGCGTTTCTTGAGCCAGCCTTTCCACGTGGCTGAGGTGTTTACGGGTTCTCCAGGCAAATACGTGCCATTGGCCGAAACCATCCGTGGTTTCAAGATGATTGTGAACGGCGAGTGTGACCACCTGCCAGAACAAGCCTTCTACATGGTCGGCACCATCGACGAAGCCTTCGAAAAAGCCAAAAAGGTTTAAGCCATGAACACCATCCACGTTGATGTGGTCAGTGCAGAAGAGTCCATCTTCTCGGGTGAAGCCAAATTTGTGGCTTTGCCGGGCGAAGCGGGCGAACTCGGCATTTACCCACGCCACACACCACTGATTTCGCGCATCAAAGCCGGCTCAGTGCGTATTGAAAAAGCGGACGGCAGCGAAGAATTTATTTTCGTTGCTGGCGGTATCATTGAAGTTCAGCCGAACTGCGTGACGGTGTTATCCGACACAGCGATTCGCGGTAAAGATTTGGATGAAGAGAAGGCCAACGTCGCCAAAGCAGCGGCTGAAGAAGCTTTGAAAAATGCCAAAGGCGAGCTCGACATTGCCAAAGCGCAATCGGAGTTGTTTGCTATGGCGGCACAAATTGCAGCCCTGCGCAAGTTCCGTCACAACAAATAAAGCCTCTGCTAAAAATCGTTGCCCCAATAAAAAACCTCACAACGTGAGGTTTTTTATTGGGTAAATTTTTATAACTAGGCAAAAAACGGTGCATTGGACAATTCATTGGGATTTTCCTCTTCCACTTTTAATGCAAAATGCCGCATCATGATGGCAGACACTTCTTCTAGCGCTTGTGTCAGGCCATCTTCAAATTTGTTTTCATGCAAGGCCGCACTGAGCCTTTGCACGATGGTTTTCCATTCCGCCTCATCTACGTGCTGATTGATGCCACGGTCGGCGACCAATTCGATATCGCGCTCAGCCAGTAATAAATAAATGAGCACGCCATTGTTTTGCGCCGTGTCCCAAACGTGTAATTTGCTAAACATCATGACGGCACGCTGGCGCATGATGGCGCGAATAGATACCTTGTGCCAAAAGTGACGCCACAAGTAACTGGTGGGCAAGCCAGCTTCCACGCAAATCCGGATTTCTCCGCTATGGCGCTGCTCACTTGCTGACACGCGATCTTTGAGGCGCTTCAGCATGTCGTTTGGCAATGTACGCTGGCAGTCAGACGCGTCTAACCAGCGGTGTCTAAATAAGGTGAAGAATCGGCTGAACATAGTTAATATCAAAATTTTTTACCAGCTGCCAGAGGCACCACCACCACCAAAGTCACCTCCGCCGCCAGAGCTGAAGCCACCGCCTCCTCCACCACCGCTGAAACCACCGCCTCCAAAGCCGCCTCCGCCTCTGAAACCGCCGCGCCCCAAGCCACCGCTGCGTCCGCTAGAAGCACCCGACAGACCTGAAAACAAAGCAAATAATAGGGCTACCACGCCAGCTGATCCAGCGACGATTAAACTGGTTGTCAACACAAAAGCCAGCGTACCCACTGCGCCGCCTGTGATCAATGAGCCGAGTTTCTGGCCAAAAATACTTTTTGCAATCGCGCCGCCAATAGGCACGGCGAAAAACAAGAAAACTGCCAAATCCATCCAATCAAAACCGCCAGGCAGCTTGCCTGACCCGCTTGTAGAAGAAGAAACCTCGGGCAGTGCCTCGCCGTTGATACGTGCGGTCAGTTGCTCCACCCCGGCAGAAATGCCGCCCGCATAGTCGCCCGCTTTGAAGCGCGGCGTTACCGCATTGGTGATGATTTGCTTGGCGGCCAGGTCGGGTATCGCACCTTCCAGCGTTTTAGCCACCTCAATGCGCATCTGCCGGTCTTTGAACGCGATGACAAACAACACCCCATCGCCCACGTCTTTACGGCCTATTTTCCAGGCATTGCCCACCCGGTTGGCGTAGCTGCTGATGTCTTCGGGCTGCACGGTCGGCACAATCAGCACCACCACTTGCGAACCTTTGGCTTTTTCTAGGGCGGCCAGTTTGGCTTCTAACGCGGCTTGCTGGCTGGCATCGAGCAAGCCGGTCGTGTCCACCACGTGGCTGGTCAGCGCCGGAATGGGCTGCACATCTTGCGCGAAAAGCGCCGTTTGCAGCAGCAATGCCACCAACAGCGTTTTGCACCAAAAGCCTAAAAAACCGCGTAAAAAGTTCACAAATATCCTAAGAGTTCTATAGATCAATGGCTTAACGAGAAAGTGATCACTTACTTACCAATCTATTCGTCGGTGACTTTCATTATTTTTTCTCAAAACTCACGGCGGGCGGCTTAGAAATAGCCGCTTCGTTTTCAACTGCAAACGAGGCTTTCGGCTTGTAGCCAAACATCATCGCAGTCAGGTTGGTGGGAAAGCTGCGCGTCAACACGTTGTACTCTTGAATCGTCTTGATGTAGCGATTGCGCGCCACGGTGATGCGGTTTTCAGTGCCTTCGAGCTGCACGCGCAAATCGCTAAAACCTTGGTTGGCTTTCAAGTTGGGGTAAGCCTCGCTCACCGCCATCAAGCGGGAGAGTGCGCTGCCCAATTCACCCTGCGCAGCTTGGAACTTCTTCATCGCCTCTGGGTTGTTCAGCAGCTCTGGGGTGATTTGAATTGCCGTCGCTCTGGAGCGTGCCTCGATCACCTTGGTCAGTGTTTCTTGTTCAAAATTAGCCTCGCCTTTGACGGTGGCGACGATATTCGGCACCAAATCGGCACGGCGTTGGTACTGGTTCAGCACCTCGCTCCAAGCGCCTTTGGACGATTCGTCCAAACTTTGGAAGTCGTTGTAGCCACAGCCGGTGAGCGTGCCGCCTAGTGTCAATGCAGCAGAAATAATCAATAACCAACGTTTCATGGGAAATCCTTTCGGGGATAAAACAAAGAAGTAGATGCGAAAAAGTACAAAACGGTACGTTAGCACAAATGAACGCAAACTTGGCGGATTGCCCCCTAAAACCGAAGATAAAAACCGAAGATAAAAGTGACGTTTTTGTCGAATCCGTGTAAAATTTGGAGAAATGGATAAAAAAATGACTCTAGCCGGCGTATTTATTGCCTAAACAGCTATGAAATATGTAGCGCCCAATTGGTTGCCTGGCGGCAACCTGCAAACGATCTGGCCCGCCATGGTCAGCGCTCGTTCGCTTGAGCAAGCCCCCGCTGTGCCCTACCAGCGTGAGCGCTGGACCACGCCAGACGATGACTTCATCGATGTCGACTTCAGCCAAGCGCATGCGCCCAAGCCCAAGCAGCCTCTGCTGGTGCTGTTCCACGGCCTAGAAGGCTCCTCCAGCAGCCACTACGCCCTCGCCTTTGCCAAAGTCGCCGAACAGCGCGGCTGGGCCTACGCGGTGCCGCATTTTCGCGGCTGCAGTGGCGAGATCAACCGCGCACCCCGCGCCTACCATTCGGGCGACTACGAAGAAATCAGTTGGATGCTGTCCAAGCTCAAAGCCGCGCACGTGCTGGCCGGTGGTGGTGCGCTGTTGGCTGTCGGCATCTCACTGGGCGGCAACGCCTTGATGCGCTGGGCGCAAGAAGCCGGCAGCACGGCGGCGCAAACGGTGGAAGCTGTCGCCTCTGTCTGCTCCCCCTTGGATTTAGCCGCCAGCGGGGTGGCCATTGGCCAGGGCTTCAACCGTTTGGTCTACACCCGTATGTTTTTGAACAGCATGAAACCCAAAGCACTCGCGCGTTTGGCGCTGAACCCCGGCCTGTTTGACGCCAAAGCGCTGCAAGCCAGCCGTAATTTGTACGAATTCGACAACATCTTCACCGCCCCCGTGCACGGCTTCAAAAACACCGAAGACTACTGGCTGCGCGCCTCCGCCAAGCCGCACATGCACCGCATCACGCTGCCTGCCTTGGCGCTGAACGCGGTGAACGACCCGTTTATCCCCGCCTGGTCACTGCCCAAAGCCGCCGAAGTCAGCAACAGCGTCACCCTGTGGCACACCGCACAGGGTGGACATGTGGGCTTCCCCAATGGCAAGTTTCCCGCGCAGGTGATGGCCATGCCAGAAGCGGTATCGGGCTGGCTGGCCACGCATTTGCCGACTTAAAACAAGATTTAAAGCGATAATTTACAGACAGGTGACATCGATGGATGAGATAGTTAAACAAGCCATGGCCAAGTGGCCCAACGTGCCGCACTGCTACGGCTGGCTGGGCTTGGACGCGCGTGGCAACTGGTACATGCGCGACGACCGCGTGCAGGCCGAAGGCAGCTTCACCCAAGCCAAAGGCTCGTTGTTGAAGCACGAGAAGTTGATCGACTTCATCAACCGCAATTACTTGACAGATGTCAGCGCTCAGAGCAGCGCCAAGGGTCAATGGTTCTTCCAAAATGGCCCGCAGCGCGTCTACGTCGAACTCGAAGCCACGCCGATTATTTGGAGAGTAAGCGCCAACTTTGAAGTCACCGCCCACACCGGCGAACCCGCCCGCCTGCAACGCTGCGTGGTGGACGAACACGGCCGCCTCTACCTGGAAGCCGCCGCCGGCTTCGGCCTGATCCACACCGCCGACATGCTGTACGCCGCAGACGCTATCGAGCAAGGTCTGTGGGTGCCGCAAGAGCTGTTGGCGGCAGATTTGCCCAAGCGGTTTGGGTATGTGCGCAGCCCGAAGGCGCTGCACAATGAAAATTCCCCTTCAATTTGAAGGGGTGGCACGCAGTGACGGGGCAGTTGTATTTGCTATAAATTTAATAGCTACTAATGTAGTAAATACGCCAACTATAGGCGTATTTCAGGAGCTAATCTAAGCCTTTTTAACCGCATGCAGACGAATCCACGCTGCAAACTCAGCCTCGGAGATGTCGCCAGCTGCCACGGCCAGCATGGTGAGCACTTTGCTGGCATCATCAGCGACAAGACTGTAGCCATTCAAACGCAAAAACATGACCGCCGCAACGAAGCCAGTGCGCTTGTTGCCATCAATAAACGCATGGTTTCTAGAGATGCCAAAACCATAGGCTGCTGCCAAATCTGATGCGTCAGGCTTACCATAATTGTCTAGATTCTGTGGTCGAGATAAGGCTGAGGCTAATAAATTTTGGTCTCGAACACCTGTGCCACCCCCGTGTTCAGACAATTGAGCTTCATGGACGGCGATGACGACCGCCGAATTCAGCCATACCCAGCTCATTTCGCCAACTCGCGTAAAACGGCTCGATTTTCCTTCATCACCTCCCGCGCAATCGCCATTTGTGCTTCAAACTCAGGGTCATGCTTGGTGATGCGAAAACCGTCTGGCGACTCTGTCAAGAAGATTTCATCGCCCTTTTCAAGGTTAAGCTTGGCCAACAGGTCTTTAGGAAAAATAGCGCCTAATGAATTGCCAACTTGGGTTAGTTTGAGAGTGTGCATGGTTGAATCCCTAAGGTTATAACGAGTGTAATTACGCACTAAATCATATCGCAAGGTTTAGAAGATCGCAAGTCAAACCAATTTGCTATATATTTAATAGCCGCTTAGGCAATAAATACGCCGACTAGATCCATATTTGACACTAAAAAAGCCGATAAATCCGCTTCTAAACGACTTTTATCGGCTTTTTGCTCCCCACTTGGGGGGAATGTAGAAATTACTTGGCGGCAGGTGCTGCGGCGGCAACTTCAGCACCGGCAGCTGCAGCCACAGGCGCTTTTGGCTCGGCAAACTTAGCACCGCCTGCATTGGCCATGTACACCACGGCGCGTCCAATTTCTGTGTCTTCAAAATCGCCACCGCCCTGTGCGCCCATCGCGCCTTTGCCTTTGAGGGCAGAGGTCAACAAAGCTTCGTAGCCAGTGGCAATACGAGCGCCCCAAGCGGCTGCGTCACCAAGCTTAGGTGCACCTGCTACACCAGCGGTGTGGCAAGCGGTACATTGGGCTTTGAACACTTCTTCGCCACCTTTGAGGGCGCGGTTGGCATCTTTGATCTCAATCGTGCCAACTTTTTGAATACGAGCTGCCACGCCACGTGCGCGGTCAGCATCGCTCAAGCCGCTGAACGTTGCTTTAGATTTGTCGTTCAGGTCGCCAGCTGGTTTTGCGTCTGAAACAACGTAATACACCAAGCCAATGATCATGAAAATGGGGATAACAAATGAGAAAAATGCCATCTGAGCGAATTGCTTAGGCGTTTTAACGGGGCCAGTGTGGTCTTCTTCGTGATGGGTGCTCATAGTGCTCTCTAAAAATCTACAAAAAATAGGCTGCGAAGGTGCAAATGGGGTGGTTAGGGATAACTAACCTGCAATTATAAGGGAGCAAGCGCCCAGTAACGCAGAAACAGGCAAGCTAACGCCTACAATACAAGCCACGATGCGGCTGTAGCTCAGTGGATAGAGTATTGGCCTCCGAAGCCAAGGGTCGTGGGTTCGATCCCCGCCAGCCGCACCAATTTAATTTGAGTAGTTAAAAAATTTGTGGAATCGAAGTGAGCGAGTACTTCGATGCTGCATAGGCAATGACCTACAACGCACATGCTGTAAACTTGACAAGTACTCTAAATAGTGGCAAACTGTTTAAATACACAGTATTTCCAATTGATACCTGTTTAAGTTCAAATCAACTGCTACTGCCATCAATCTAATATCAAAACCCACCTAGGAGGGTGCAATGAAAACAGAAACTGTTGTTAACACGCTCTTGAAAGCTGCAAAAGATAAAAAAGTAGAACTGACACATCTACAAATTCAAAAGCTAGTTTATTTTTTGCATGGTTATTACTTGGCAAAAAACGGAAAACCTTTGGTCGAAGAACCATTTCAAGCGTGGCAATATGGCCCTGTACTGACTTCACTTTACGAAAGCCTCAAAAAATACGGATCTCAATCAGTAAAAGCGTATCTGCCAACGATTGATAAAACGACAGGGGAAGAAAAGTTCTTTGTTGTTGCTGAAGCAAACGAAGAGTTTTGGCGCGTCTTCGAGTTGGTATGGGACAAGTATGCCAAGTTGAGTGGCAGCATGCTTTCCAGCTTATCCCACAAGAAGGGATCCCCTTGGGATTTAACGCCCAATTTGAGGCAAGTTATAAGTAATGCAGCAATCGAGAGCTACTTTAAAAAAGAAATTGAGGTTGCTGGTTGAGCCAAAATTTAGATCCTAAAGTAGAGGAAATAGCACTAACTAGTGAAGAGGTTGGGGAACTAGCGCGTCGTGAGCTTACTCGTGGTGAGGAAAAACAATTTGAAAGATCTGGTCTTGAATATGACATTCTTGAGCAGAAAAAATCGTTTCGACCATATATTTTTTACGGCACTTTTACAATTGTTGCCATTTTTTATTTATTAGTTTTAACGCTGGCGGGGCGTGTGATTTACTTACTTTGGTGTTTGAGAATCCCAGATGTTCCACATGGAATATTGTTTTTAATAGCATCACTCTGTCTGCCACCCACAATCTTGATTATTATGGCTATGCGATCTCTTTTAGAGCATAAGCATGAAGATAAAAAAGAAGAAAATAAAATGGAAGATTTTTCTCCCATTTTGAAATTAGTTAATGAAATTTTGAAGGTGACGCACAAAGCGTAAACCGTTAACCGCCCAGCGCGATATCCAGCGTCATTTCATGCGCCAAAGCATCTAGATCGAGTTTTAGCACATCGGTGGAGACGGATTTCGGCACCAGCACCTCGGCGCGGACTTTGAACATGGGTTTGCTGTCAGTGCTAGTCTGCGCGTTGACCACTTCGGTGTGCAGGTGTTCGATGCTGATGTTGCGGTTGGTCAAAATGGCGGTGAGTTTGCTCACAATGCCGGCACGGTCGCCGCCTACCAGTTCTAAGGTCATCAAGCGCAGCCCGGTAGCGGCGGCGCGGCCTTCGCTCTTGGTGATGACGACGCGCAAGCCGGTGGATTCCAGGTCTTTCAGCGCCGTGATCAAGGCATCGGCATTCTCAGGCGGCACATCCAGCTGCACCATGCCCGCAAATTCACCCGCCAAACGCGCCATGCGGCTGTCGGCCCAGCTGGCGCCGAACCGGTGGGCGCGGTCAGACAGCAGGCTGACAATGCCGGGGCGGTCTGCACCCATGACGGTGACGACCAAAGCGGTGTTGCTGCTGGTTGTGGCATGTGCCGCGTCTTCGGTGAGCTTCAACGAGCGGCGAATCATCGGTGCTTTGGTGGCAAAGCTTTCGTCTTGCTGCATGGCTGGCAGCTCGCCCGTATCACGCGCATGGGCGACCACATCGCACAGCAGTTTCAAGCCCATGGGGGCTAGAGCGCGCTCCCACAAGCTGCGGGCGTCGTCGTTTTTCGCCACAAAACACCAGTCTTGCGCGGCGATGCCGCCTTTGTCCCAGCCGTCGGCCAAGTGGTAGACCGAGCCGCCGGCTATCGGGTCGCCGCTCAAAATCGTCCATTCCACAGCGGCAATGCCACGGTGGCGCGGTAACAGCGACGGGTGGTAGCCCACGCCGCCTAGACGCGAACGCGCCAGCGCATCGTCGCTGATGCGCGCATGCGTGTGCGCAGCGATGATGACGTCTGTACCGGCTGCGATGGCCTCACCCGGGACAGTTTTGGGGTTCTCCATGATGTGGACGGGTATGCCCGCCTTTTGCGCCGCTAAAGCCAAGCGGTCGTCTGCCGCAGGCGCAACCACGCAGCTGATCTCAATGCCAGACACTTCTCGCAAAGCCGCTAATACACTTGCGCCAAAAAAACGCGAACCGACCAAAGCACATTTCATTCAAAACTCCTAAGCCGTAGCTTCATATAGCGACGGAAAAATAAACAATAACCCGATGATAATAGTAAAGAAAGATGACCCGAACCCTACACCTTGAGATAAGAAATAAAACATGATCAAATCAGTTGTTTTTGACGCCTATGGCACCTTGTTTGATGTTTATTCGATCAGCGCCTTGGCGGAGCGTTTGTACCCAGGCCAAGGCGCTGCCATATCCACGCTGTGGCGCGACAAGCAAATTGAATACACACGCCTGATCAGCTTGTCTGACCCGCACAATCCCACCGGCAGCCGCCATTACTTGCCGTTTTGGGAGTTGACCCGACTGTCACTGCGCTACACCTTGGCGCGTCTCAAACTGGTTTTAACAGCGGAGAATGAAGATGCTTTGATGGGGCAATACGCACACTTGACGGCGTTTCCTGAAAATCTAGCTGTTTTGCAAGCGCTCAAAGCCAAAGGATTGGCGACCGCCATTTTGTCAAACGGCAACCCGGACATGCTGGATTCTGCGGTGACAAGTGCGGGCATGAAAAGCCTGCTGGATCACGTGATTTCTGTGGATGCCATCAAGCAATTCAAAACCAGCCCAAGCAGCTATGCCTTGGTGACCCAGTATTTCCCGGTGCAGAATGAAGAAATCTTGTTTGTGTCTAGCAATGCTTGGGATGCCTTGGGTGCGACTTGGCATGGCTTTCAAACGCTGTGGGTCAATCGGCAGGGCTTGCCGCATGAGACGCTGGGCCCCAAGCCAAACTTCACCGGGGCAGATTTATCCAGCGTGTTAGACGTTTTGAACATGGAACATGGCGCAAATGGTTGAGCGCAAAACACATTTAGATGGTATTGCGGTATCGCTACTGCTGGTTTGCTGCCTGTTTTGGGGGGTGCAGCAAGTGCTGATCAAAGCCACTTTGGCAGAATTGCCGCCTTTCTTTCAAGCCAGTTTGCGGTTTATCGGTGCGACAGCGCTACTGGTGCTGTGGTGCAAGTGGCGGAATATCCCGTTGTGGGGGCGTGACGGCAGCTTGAAGCCTGGTGTTATCGCGGGCGTGTTGTTTGCGGTTGAATTTGCCTTTATCTACCTGGGGCTGCAGTACACCAGTGCCTCGCGGCTGACGGTTTTTTTGTACACCTCACCGTTTTGGGTCGCGGTGCTGGTGCCGCTATGGGTGCCATCTGAAAAAATGGGCAAATGGCAGTGGCTGGGTTTGATGTTGGCTTTTTGCGGTGTGGCGCTGGCGATGTTTGATGGCTTTAGCAGCGCACTGCCAGGGCACTGGGTGGGTGATGTGTTGGCTCTGGCCGCCGGGTTGGGCTGGGGGCTGACCACGGTGGTCATTCGTACCAGCATCTTGGCCAAATTAAGTGCTGAAAAGCTGCTTTTTTACCAAATCGCCATCAGCGCGATGCTTCTGACCCTCGTTTCATGGGCAGTGGGCGAGCGCTGGCAGCACACATGGAGTGGTTTCGCCATCTCGTCGATGCTGATTCAAACCATCGTCGGTGCATTCATCAGTTATTTGGCTTGGATGTGGATGCTGGGGCGCTATCCGGCGACCAAAATATCAGGGTTTGTATTTTTGACGCCGTTGAGTGCCTTGTTGGTTGGCAGTTTGTGGCTGGGTGAGGCGTTGACGCTTCCTCTGATATTAGGCTTGGCTTGCGTGGCAGCCGGGATGTTGTTGGTGAACCGAAAAAATTGAATCCAAATTAAATCCAAATTGAACTTAAATTTAATTTAGTACTGCGTATTTACAGCTAAATTGCTACAAATTAAATAGCAGCTTAGGCAATAAATACGCCGGCTAGAGTCATTTTTTAGTAAAAAATACGCGAGATTTAACCCCAAACCTCTTGCGCCGTTTCAATCACCAATCGCAATTTGGCGCGTTGCGCTTCCACGGCGATGTCGTTGCCGTGCACGGTGCTGCTGAAGCCGCATTGTGGCGACAGGGCGAGTTGCTCCATCGGTGCGTAGCGGGCGGCTTCGTCGATGCGGCGTTTCAAAGCATCTTTGTCCTCCATCGCGCCAAATTTGGTGGTGACCAAGCCTAAAACGACGGTTTTGCCTTTGGGCAAGTAGCGCAGGGGTTTGAAGTCGCCGCTGCGGTCGTCGTCGTATTCCATGAAATACGCGTCGATGTTCATTTCTTTGAGCAAAGCTTCTGCCACCGGCTCGTAGTTGCCGGATGCGGCATGCGTGCTTCTGAAGTTGCCACGGCACAGGTGCATGGCCAAGGTCATGCCGGCGGGCTTTTGGGCGACGACGAGGTTGATGAACTTGGCGTAGCGGTGCGCCAATTCGTTGGGGTCATCACCCCGGTTTTTGGCGGCTTCACGCATGTTGACATCGCACAGGTAGGCCAAATTGGTGTCGTCCATCTGCACGTAGTCGCAACCCGCGGCGCTGAGTGAGCGCAACCCATCGCCATAGGCTTTGGCAACGTCTTCGTAGAAATCAGGTTCTAGCTCAGGATAAGCCGTGCAGCTGATGCCGGCGCGGCCACCGCGAAAATGCAGCATGGTGGGGGATGGAATCGTGACCTTCGCTCTGTTGTCAGCGCTGACCTGCGATTTGAGGAAGTTGTAATCTGCCAATTGAATTTGCTTGGCGTGGGTCACTTTGTCGACCACGTGGATGGCGGGTGGCATCAAGTGCTCTTTGCCGTCTGCGCCAATGCCAATCGTGACTTCACCGACCTTCACGCCGCCCAATTGCTCTAAAAAGTCCAAATGGAAGTAAGTGCGGCGAAACTCGCCATCGGTGACGCTTTTCAGGCCCACATCTTCTTGAAATTTCACGATTTCAGCAATCGCTTTGTCTTCCACCAAGCGCAATTGTTCTGCGGTGATGCTGCCTTTGGCTTTTTGCTCGCGTGCTTCAAGCAAGTATTTGGGGCGTAAAAAGCTGCCCACGTGGTCGTAATGGGCGGGTAGGTGTGGGGGTAGGTGCGCCATGAAAATCTCCTGGGGTTTGAACATCAAACATCATCATGCCGGCAGATGTCTCTGTACTTTTGATAGAGCACGACATGGACTTGGTGTTTAGTTTTGCCAATTTCATGATGGTTTTGGTGAATGGCACCGTCCTAACCGAGGGCACACCCGACAAAATCGCCAACGACCCGCAAGTGAAAGCGGTTTATTTGGGGCATGGCGACGAGGTGGCACATGGCTGAGTTGCTTAAAATTGAGTCGCTGAGCGCAGGCTATGGCGAAGCGGTGGTCATTCAAAACGTGTCTTTGTCGCTGGATGAAGGACATACCTTGGCTTTGCTGGGCCGCAATGGCACGGGCAAAACGACCTTGATCAACACCCTGGCTGGTGCGACGAAACAGCATGGCGGCAGCATCACCTTAGGCGGTGTGCCCTTGCACAAGTTGCCATCGCATGGGCGCGCTGCCGCAGGCATTGGCTGGGTGCCGCAAGAGCGCAACATCTTTAAATCACTCACGGTGGATGAAAACTTGACGGCGGTGGCAAGACCTGCACGTGCGGGGCGCACTGCTTTGCAATGGACACCCGCTAGAGTCTATGAGATGTTTCCGCGTTTGGCCGAACGCAAAGGCAACCTGGGAACGCAGCTCTCGGGTGGCGAACAGCAAATGCTGGCCGTGGGGCGTGCGCTGGTTTTAAACCCAACACTGCTGCTGTTGGATGAGCCGCTAGAAGGTCTTGCGCCTATCATTGTTCAAGAGTTGCTACGCGCTTTGAGTCGAATCACACGTGAAGAGGACTTGAGCGCCATCATCGTCGAGCAACACCCACAAGCTATTTTGGCTATTTCTGATTCGGCTGCGGTGTTAGATCGGGGTACCGTCGTCCATTTTGGAACTGCACAGAGTCTCAAAGGCGACAAGGCGTTACTTGATCGTCTATTGGACGTTGCGCGATAACCGAGTAGTTTAATAAGTTACTACTAGGGTTAAGCCTATGGTAAATATGAATAAAGCGGGGCAATATATCCGAGGAACTAGCTCTTTTCATAGTTCTCAACTTCAATTAAAACAAGGATCGAGATGAAAATATCATTCAAGAAAATCAATGCTCGCTTGGGGCTCGCCTGTGCTGCCGCCATGCTGGTTCTGGGCTGTAGCGATACACCGAGTTATTACAAGTACAGCCAAGTCGTTGTCTTCGGCGCCAGTTTGTCGGATACGGGCAATGTGTTTGCGGCTACAGGTGGCAAAACTCCCGGCCCTGCACCTTATTATTTTGGTGGCCGTTGGTCAAATGGCCCTTTGTGGATTGAAAATGTGGCGGCTGAAGTGGGTAAAACCGTCACGCGTTCATCTGCAGGCGGTACAAACTTTGCTTACGGTGGTGCAAAAACGTGCGGTATCACGGGTGTAACTTCTGATGTGCCTGATATGTGCACACAAGTTGCGCTTTTCTTAGGTGCAACTGGTGGCAAAGCTGACGGCGAGGCCTTGTACGTGATCGATGCAGCCAGCGTGGGTAACAACATGCTGGCAGTTTTGGGGTCAAATGGTGCCATACCAAACTCCGCAGTTACTGCAACAGCACCTGCTGAAACAGCTGCCATGATGCAACAGCTCTACAACGCTGGTGCCCGCCGTTTCTTGGTGACGAATGTTCCTGATGTCGGCGCCACGCCATATGTCAAGAGTTTAGGTGCTCAAGCTTCTGCAGGCGCAACGGCATTGTCTAGCGGTTTTAATGCTGGCTTGACAAGTGCCATGAATGGCTTTAAAGCAGCAAATGGTGCCGCAAAAGTTGCCATTGCTGACTTTAATGGCACTAGCGCTGCGGGTTTGAGCGCCACGGAAGCATGCTTAAACCCAACAACATTTGCTATTTGCGCGACACCTGATACGTATCAATATTGGGATCCGTTCCATCCAACGGCAGCAACGGGTCGTCGTTTAACAACCACAGCGTTGGTCGCTATCGCTGAATAATTTTCTCTAAATTGCTCCCAAGCCGCGCTGAGGTTATTGCTTCATCGCGGCTCTTCTTTTAAGCGCAATGCTGCGTCGTAAAGTGCATTCCGCGGCGCGCCAGTAATGTCTGATGCCAACTTCACAGCTGTCTTCAAGGGCAACTCAGCCAACAGCAGCTTCAAAACGCGTGGCGCATCTTCATTCTCGGCAGCGGTGGCAAGGGGATGCAATACCAGTACAAACTCGCCACGCAAGCGGTTGCTGTCTTGCTGCAACCACGCCGTGAATTCATGGGCAGTAAACGTCGCAATTTCTTCAAATTGCTTGGTCAGTTCACGGCCAATGGTGATCAGTCGATCACCTAAAACACCCAGCGCTTTCGCAACGGCTTCGATGCGATGTGGCGCTTCTAAAAGCACGATCGAACTTGGAATTGCTTGAAGCTGCAACACAGCAGCATCGCGTTCCATAGATTTCGTGGGCAAAAACCCCATGAACGTGAAATGGTCGCTCTGTGTGATGCCAGCCACACTCAATAGCGTGGTAACACTACTGGCGCCAGGCAATGGCACAACACGATAGCCCGCAGCGCGCACGCCTGCGACGAGCTTTGAGCCAGGGTCGCTCACGCCAGGCGTGCCGGCATCGCTGACGAAGGCGATGCGTTCGCCCCGTTCCAAGCGAAGAATAATTTGCTCAGTGGCCTCAAGCTCATTGTGTTGATGCACGGCGAGCATGGGTTTTTTACTCCCCAAGTTATTGCCGACGCTGATGCCGTAGGTACGCAAAAGCGGCTGCGTGTGGCGTGTGTCTTCACAAGCAATGGCATCGACCAGATTGAGCACATGCAAAGCGCGCAAAGAAATATCGGCCAAATTGCCAATCGGGGTGGCTACAACATACAACGTGGCCGTGGGGTAACTTTGTTTTCCCGCGGCATCTTGAGCAGCGGTTAAGCAGCCGCCCCGTTGTGCGTTCAGTGTTAAAGTTTGCGATGTGTCCATCAATGTATTTAATCTTTTATTTCTTGTCTTGTCATGAAAGCCTTAGCATCCGCCACGACCAAATCTAAAGGCGATGCCGCTGAAGATGCAGCCTTGGCGCATTTGCAGGCGGCAGGCTTGAAGCTATTACAACGCAATTATCGAACACCCGGCCGAGGTGGCGGTGAAATTGACTTGATTATGCGAGATGCAGACGGTACCTTGGTTTTTGTGGAAGTGCGCCAGCGTGCTGGTGCACTTTTTGGTGGCGCAGCAGCCAGCATCAGCTTGACCAAACGCAACCGCATCATTTTTGCTGCCAAATACTACTTGATGAAACTTACCCGCATGCCCGCTTGCCGTTTTGATGTTGTGCTGGTTGAAAACAACATAATTTGGCTGAAAGCCGCCTTCGAAGCATCGTGACACCCCGTAACATTAATTGAAGGGCTAGACACATAGGCATTTGTAACACGGGTTATCATTGCTCACATGTTAGAGCAACGCATAGAACAAAACTTTATAGACAGCGCAGATTTGAAATACCAGTCGGCGCAAGTATTGAGCAAACCCATCGCAGAGGCTGTGCAAGCTTTGCTGTCCTGCGTTACCAGCGGCGGCAAGGTTTTAGCCTGCGGCAATGGCGGGTCGGCGGCGGATGCGCAGCATTTTGCTGCTGAATTTGTGGGGCGTTACGAGCGTGAACGGCCTGAGTTGGCCGCCTTGGCGTTGACGACAGACAGCTCGATCATCACCGCCATCGCCAATGATTACGATTTCAGCGTGATCTACGCCAAGCAAGTGCGAGCACTCGGGCAAGCGGGCGATGTCTTGATCGCCATCACCACCAGCGGTAACTCTAGCAATGTCTTAAAAGCCATAGAAGCAGCGCATGAGCGCGATATGACTGTCATTGCTCTAACCGGCAAAGGCGGTGGAAAAATGATTGCAGCACTGCGTGAAACTGATGTACATATTTGTGTGCCGCATGACAGAACCGCGCGTATTCAAGAGGTGCATCTTTTGGCCTTGCATTGTTTGTGCGATGGGGTGGATCAACAATTATTGGGTGAAAAGGAGTCCGTATGACTATGTTTGATAAACTTCAAAAATTTTCGTCAACCATCGTGAAAACGCTCGTTCTTGCCAGCGTAATTGGTAGTTTAGGCGGTTGTGCAGCTCTGCTGGTTGGTGGCGTCATGGCTGGCACCGTCATGGTTGTTACTGACCGTCGCACATCTGGAGCACAACTCAATGACGAAGGCATTGAAATTCGTTCAGCCAACCGCCTCAAAGAAAAATTCGGTGAACGCGGTAATTTCAGCGTCACAAGTTACAACGGTCGCGTGCTTTTAACCGGCGAAGTTGCTGGAAACAGCGATAAGCTGGCCGCTGAACAGTTGGTTTTTCAAGTTGAAAATGTTAAAGCAGTCATCAACGAGCTGACAATTGCAACCAGCACATCAACTTTAAAAGAGCGTTCTAACGACACATTGATCACAAGTCTTGTTAAGTCCGGCCTGATTGAAGCCAAAGAGCTGCCATCAAACGCGTTTAAAGTGGTGACAGAGCGCGGTGTGGTTTACTTGATGGGACGCGTTACCCAGCGCGAAGCAGATCGCGGCACTGAAGTCGCACGCAGCGTGAGCGGTGTTGTTAAAGTTGTGCGCAGTTTTGAGATCATCAGCGAAGAAGAAGCCAAGCAAAAATAAAACGGCGAAAGCGGCTTTTTAAACCACCATAAAGTGCTCAGTACCTTCCGCCAAGTTTTTGTTTTTGCCGCGCTCGCTAGAAAGCTTGATTTGTAAGCGTAAATCGTTCACGGAATCCGCATTGCGCAGCGCATCTTCATACGATATCGTGAAAGATTCGTACGCGTCAAACAAGGCTTGGTCGAAAGTTTGCATGCCCAAGTTGCGGCTTTTCTTCATGATTTCTTTGATTTCGGTGACGTCGCCTTTGAAAATCAAATCGGAAATCAGGGGCGTATTCAGCATGATCTCAATCGCGGCTGTTCGACCTTTGCCATCTTCCTTGGCAACCAAGCGCTGAGACACAAACGCGCGCAAATTGAGAGACAAGTCCATCAGCAATTGAGTACGGCGCTCTTCTGGAAAAAAGTTGATAATCCGATCCAGCGCTTGGTTGGCACTGTTGGCATGCAAAGTGGCCAAGCACAGGTGACCTGTTTCTGCAAAAGCGATGGCATGCTCCATCGTCTCACGGTCGCGAATCTCACCCATCAAAATCACATCAGGCGCTTGCCGCAGTGAGTTTTTCAGCGCTGCGCCCCAGCTGTCTGTGTCTGTGCCGATCTCACGTTGTGTGACAACGCAGTTTTTGTGCGGGTGCACAAACTCAATCGGGTCTTCAATGCTGACGATATGGCCATAGCTGTGCTCATTGCGCCAGTCAATCATGGCGGCCATGGTGGTTGATTTGCCCGACCCTGTCGCACCTACCAAGATGCACAAGCCGCGCTTAGACATCGCCACTTCTTTGAGAATTTGTGGCACGCCCAAACTATCCACCGTGGGAATAACCGCTGGAATGGTTCGCAACACCATGCCCACATGGCCTTGCTGCATAAACGCACTCACCCGAAAGCGGCCCACGCCTGTGGGTGAAATGGCGAAATTGCATTCCTTGGTGCGCTCAAATTCAGCAATTTGTTTGTCGTTCATGATGGCGCGTGTGAGCGCCAAGGTGTGTTTGGCGGACAAGGAATGCGTTGATACCTTGGTCACCATGCCGTCCACCTTGATGGCGGGCGGAAAGTCGCAGGTGATGAACAAATCGCTGCTGTTGCGTGAAATCATCAAGCGCAGTAAGTCATTGATGAATTTGCTGGCTTGTTCGCGTTCCATGATTTTTTCCTAATGAATTGGGTTCGTTTCAACCTGGGAAGTTTTCAGGCGATTTGGCCTTGCTGCGCGCTTCAGAATTGTTGATCAAGTTGCGCTTCACCATTTCCGTTAAATTTTGATCCAGCGTTTGCATGCCCACGCTGTTACCGGTCTGGATGGACGAGTACATCTGCGCCACTTTGCCTTCGCGAATCAAATTTCGAATCGCACTGGTGCCGATCATGATCTCATGCGCTGCAATGCGTCCCGAGCCATCTTTGGTTTTGCATAATGTTTGAGCAATCACCGCTTGCAGTGATTCAGACAACATGGCGCGGACCATTTCTTTTTCTTCGGCGGGGAAGACGTCAATAATCCGGTCAATCGTTTTTGCAGCACTTGAAGTATGCAGTGTGCCGAAGACCAAATGTCCCGTTTCAGCGGCCGTCATAGCTAGGCGAATGGTTTCTAAATCGCGCATCTCGCCCACCAAAATCGCATCTGGATCTTCACGCAAAGCGGATTTCAGAGCTGCTGCAAAGCTTTGAGTGTGCGGACCGACCTCGCGCTGGTTGATCAGGCATTTTTTGGAGTTATGAACAAATTCAATCGGGTCTTCCACCGTCAAAATGTGGCCATATTCGTTTTCATTGAGATAGTCCACCATCGCAGCCAGCGTGGTTGATTTACCAGAACCCGTAGGGCCGGTGACCAACACCAAACCACGTGGTTTCATGGCTAGGTCAGCAAAAATCTTTGGCGCGTTGAGCTGCTCCAACGTCAAAATGACAGAAGGAATCGTCCGAAACACCGCACCTGCGCCACGGTTGTGGTTAAACGCATTCACTCGAAAGCGTGCCAAACCTTCAATTTCAAACGAAAAGTCGATCTCTAAAAACTCTTCGTACCGTTTGCGCTGACCATCATTCATGATGTCGTACACCATGGCATAGACTTCTTTGTGGTCCAGCGCATCCACATTGAGGCGGCGCACATCGCCATGCACACGAATCATGGGCGGCATACCGGCCGACAAATGCAAATCAGATGCCTTGTTTTTAACGCTGAAAGCCAATAGTTGTGTGATATCCATGCTCGAATTGTTTCCCGATACGTTTGCGCTTGCGGTTTGTATTTACGTTTATAGTTAATTATGACCAACATTGAGCAAAATATAGCGGCTGTACGCCAGCGGATTCAACTTAGTTGCCAGAAAGCTGGTAGAAATAGTGATGGCGTGACGCTTTTGGCAGTGAGCAAAACGGTGTCGCCGGATGCCATCAGAGCCGCGATAGCCGCTGGGCAGCGCGATTTTGGCGAAAATTACATCGCCGAAGGCGTTGAAAAAATCAGCGCTTTGGCGGCGGAAACGGTGCAATACGGTTTGCAGTGGCACTGCATAGGCTCAGTGCAAAGCAACAAAACCCGTATGGTGGCGCAGCATTTTGACTGGGTGCATACGATAGACCGCTTGAAAATTGCCGAGCGCCTGAATGAGCAGCGCCCAGTGGATGCCAAGCGCCTGCAAGTGTGCATACAGGTCAACATTGACGGCAGCCGCAGCAAGTCTGGCATCGCACCCAATGAGGTGTTGGCTTTGGCTCAGGAGATTGTCAAATTGCCGCGTTTGCAGCTGCGGGGCATCATGGCGATACCTGATGTCATTCCTAATACTTTGCCTAGCAGTGCTGAAAATGCTATATATAATATAGCAGTTAAGGCAATATATACGCCGGCTAAAGCCGTATTTGACCAATTAAATAAGCTAGATTACGAGCTGGACACATTGTCTATTGGTATGAGCGCTGATCTGGAGCCTGCGATCCAAGCTGGTAGCACCATGGTGCGGGTGGGTTCGGCTATTTTTGGAGGTCGATCCTGATTTCGAACTTATTTCTTGTTCTGCTCCATCTTTTTAGCCATTTCTTCCATTTGTTTGGCAAAAGCTTCCATCTTCTGCGCATCAATTTTCACTTCGCCTTCTGGCGTTTTGATGGTGATGGATGCTGAGTCAGCTGTATCTTTAGTTGCACCAGCCGCGTTTGAGTTGATCTTGACATCGCCCATGGGCGTTGTAATCGTCGCATCACCGCGACGCATACCCATGCTACCCATAGATGGCGTAAACGCGCGACTCACCATGCTCAACACCACGCCAGCAATGATGCTGGCGATGATGAGCACCACCATATAGACAATCGTTTTTTCTTTTGGGTTTTTCATCAACACGGGCAAACCCAAGTACATGACGTATAGCGAGTAAAGCGCCACCAGTAGGCCAATGATGCCGAGCGCCGGTACAGCATTCAACACGCCTGCTAGCATCATCGGCGTACCGCCAAAAACGGCTAATTTCAAACCCTGCACCAAGTTGCTTTGGCCACCAAAAGTAGGTGCCAAAGCACTGGTGAGCCAGCCCATGCCATACGTCATCACCAGAGTCAAAATGTAGGTTGTCACCATCATCGCCAAGCCGCTGGCAATAGGAATGCGAAAGCTAACTCCAAAACCACCCATGCCAATAAGCGACAAGCCGATAAAGCTGGCAACGGCCGGAATCGCCGCTAATATCAACATATAAGGCACAAAAAGAGATTTGGCATCGTGCTTTTCAGCTTCAATGACCGGCCATGTCGCTGCTGGATTGAGCGTAATGGCTTTGGCGCGTTCGACGATATCCATGGTGTGTCCTGACGTTAGGTGGTGTAAGTTCGTGTTGCAAAAATATTATAGGTAGCGTAGCCAGTTTATACAAGGATGGTCATCGGCTATAAAGTAGGCGTGCTATAAATGCTCTATGGACAAGACGATGAACAGGATGAGGAGTAAGTTATCTGGCATATTTCTTTGTTGCTGTGCAGCACATTTCTGGTTCGACGTCTAGGGCATGGTCTTTGCCGTTGATATTCAGGGTGATCATGGGCGCTTGTCCTTTTAAGATGAAGCTCACTAACAGTAAAACCAAGATGATTTATACAATGGTTAGCATGCTTATGTAAATACGCCGCAACCCTAGGTTAGGACCACATGAGTCAGCTTGGGGGCAGATAAAAGGTTACCATTCACCCCTATGTTCAGTTATCGCCACGCCTTCCACGCCGGCAACCATGCGGACGTGCTCAAGCACGCCACCTTGATTGCCATTCTCAACCACATGCTCGAAAAAGACGCCGCTTTGATGGTGGTGGACACCCACGCCGGCGCGGGTTTGTACCGCTTGGATGGCGACTATGCCCAAACCAGCGGCGAATCTGTCGAAGGCTATAAAAAACTGGTTCAGAGCCAAAATTTGAAGGTAAATACGGCATTAGCCGGCGTAAATGCTGCCTCTATAGCTACAAAAAAAATAGCAAATAAAGCGGGCGATGCTGTAGATGCCGATAAACTGGCAAAACCTGCTAAAGCGGTTAAAGCCGATAAAACGACCAAAATAGAGCTCGCACCGCTGCTGCAAAACTACCTGGCTGCCGTTGCCGAGTTCAACAAAACCGGTAGCCACCGCGTTTACCCGGGCTCGCCCTTCATCATTCAGCAGCTCTTGCGCGAGCATGACAAACTGAAATTGTTCGAACTGCACCCGACGGACGCCCGTACCCTGTCAGACAACATCGCCCAGCTCAACGCGGGTCGCAAAATTGCCGTGTTGGCGCAAGATGGTTTTGAAGGCGTGAAAAAGTTTTTACCTCCCCCCGCCCGCCGCGCGCTGGTGCTGTGCGACCCCAGCTACGAGATGAAAGACGACTACGCGCGCGTGCTGGCCATGGTGTCCGACGCCATGGTGCGCTTCGCCACCGGCACCTACGCCGTCTGGTACCCCATCATCCCCCGCCCAGAAGCGCATGATTTGCCGAAAAGGCTCAAAACCTTGGCCACCAAGCTGGGTAAAAGCTGGTTGCACGCCACATTAACGGTGAAATCCAGCAAGCTAACCACCGACGCCGAAGGCGAAACCGTCCGCCCCGGCCTGCCCGCCAGCGGCATGTTCATCATCAACCCGCCGTTTACCCTGAAACCTGCTTTGGCGTTGGCCTTGCCGCAAATGGTGGCGATGTTGGGGCAGGATAAGAATGCGGCGTTTGGCTTGGAGTCTGGGGGGTAAGTTGCTCAAAATAGACGTAAAAAAGCCCTGCTAGCAGGGCTTTTTTAAAGGTCAATTGAGATTTATTGTTTTGTATACGGAGATGCTGAACCCCAACCACTTGTTGGCAGCTTACCGTCTGTACCCGTAACAACGAGGCTTAAGTTGGTGGCGCTTGCAGTGATATAGCCTTGTCTGGCTTGACCGTCTGTTAGTGTCATCACCATAGCTTTAGATGCCGCACCACTGTAGGTTATATCAGCGCCAAGGCTAATTGTTGTAGGTGACGCATTTGTGAGAGCACCCAAGGCGCTTTTACAAGCAGAGTCAGAGTAAGCGGTATTCGCTGAATTGGTAGCGGCTAACACAGAGGCGCTGGCCTTGTTCAAGCTCATCACCTGAGTTGCATAATAGGTACCGCCGCTCGTTGAGACATAGCTGTAGCAGTTAGATTTCCAATTACCTACAAATGCATCAGCCGCGTCAGAAGCACCACCGTCACCGCAAGCAGCCAATGCCGCCATCGCCATCGCCGCCAAGCTTAATTTCAAAATGTTTTTCATGTGCTACCTTCGTGTTAATAAATGAGGAATTAACAATGTAGCAACAATTTGGCACAT
>JAYUCJ010000140.1:0-1371 GCA_043740415.1 Polaromonas sp.
TCGGCAAAGCCGAGGTCCAGCATGCGGTCGGCTTCGTCCACCACCAGGAATTGCACCTGGTCCAGCTTGATCTGCATCGAGCGTTGCAGGTCAAGCAAACGGCCTGGCGTTGCCACCACGAGATTTGCGTTTTGCAGCTTGGCAATTTGCAACTGGTAAGGCATGCCGCCCACCACGTTGGCAATGCGCAGGCCACGGCAATGCTGAACTAAGTCAATCGCGTCGTGTGCAACTTGCTGCGCCAGCTCGCGCGTGGGGCACAAAATCAGCGCGCCGGGGGTGGCGGCTTTGAAGTTGCGCATGTTGGTGGGGTCTTTGCGCTTGGCACGTTTTGGGGCCGGCTCGCCTTTGGCCAGGGCGTCGGCGGTGGCTTGCTCAAAATCAGTGCGCTCTTTGGCTTCGGCATCGGCCTGCTGCTTGAGCAAAGTGTGCAACACCGGCAGCAAAAACGCGGCGGTTTTGCCGCTGCCGGTCTGGCTGGAAACCATCAGGTCGGTGAAACGGCCTGCCTTGTCACCGACTTTTGCATTGGCAACATCCGCCTGCATGGCCAAGGGAATGGTTTTGAGTTGCACCGTGGTGGGCTGGGTAAAGCCCAGGTCTTGCACAGCGCGGATCAGTTCCGGGGCCAGACCCAGCGCAATAAAGCCATTAGGGACGTCCGGGATTAAAGGGACGTCTGCTGCGACGGAAGCCTCTGTAGCGTGCAGCGCATCAGCAACGGCAACGCCAGAAGGTTCAGCAAAAACCTCCGGAGCATCGGTGCCATGAGAAAAGCCTTCACTGGACCCTGAGGTGGAGCCGGAAGAAAAAGAGTCGTGGGAAATGTCGTTGGAGAAGGTTTCAGCAGGCAAAAAGTCACCCACCGCATCAAAAGCGTCGTTCATTTAAATCTCACACGCGAACAACGGCACAGGGGCCGATTGCTCCGTCAATGGTTAAAAAACATCAACCATCAAACGGAACCTGCGCTGACTCAAAGTACTTTGTTTTTCAAAGTACAGAGTTTTTTCAGCGCTTGGGACTTGTTTTGCGTGGACTTAAAAATTAAGCCCACTGCGAAAGCCCATTGTGTGAGGGGAGATGTGCAAATGCGCGTTTTCTAGCGCAGCCTTGGATTATGGCATGGTTTCGGGTTTTCACCTAATCATTTAAGCGCAAAAAATGTGCTCGGTAGTGCGCCAGCTCATCTATCGACTCATGAACGTCGGCCAGCGCGGTGTGCCGCTGCTGCTTTTTGAAAGATTTATACACCTCGGGCCGCCAGCGTTTCGACAGCTCTTTGAGCGTGCTCACATCGATGTTGCGGTAATGAAAAAACGCCTCCAGCAGTGGCATGTACTTCACCAGAAAACGCCGGTCCTGGCCAAT
>JAYUCJ010000141.1:0-1368 GCA_043740415.1 Polaromonas sp.
TGTATAGACCTGACACATAGTTGACACATGTACGAGGACATGGTGGACACATTATTCTGCTACAGATACCGCGTTAAGGTCAATAGTAAAACAGCGATGATGTGCAAAGAATACATCATAGACCCCCTCTTCTAAAGGACGCGGGCGAATTGCTACATCGTGCCTATGCAGCGCGCTGGATACCTTAAACTGACGACCCATGAAGCGCAACTCACCATTCCACTTCACCCTTACAATGTGATCATCTAGTCCATATTCAATCAATGGCAGCGTTTCTGGAAAGCTTCGAAGACTCGGCTGATAACGGCTAATCGGTGTTTGCATTTGAATCGCCTCGTGCGGCCGCTCATGATTATAGACTCTGCGCCAGCCATCAAAAGCCGACTGAGCATGCGCGAGACTATCAAAACTTCGCCCATTGAGCACCTCGGCTTTAAGTGAGCGATGAAAGCGCTCTTCCTTACCATTGGTTTGCGGATGATAAGGACGGCTATAGCTAATACGGATACCTAAGCGAATCAACCACAAGCCCAACGCCGTCACCTGTCCTGGCTGACCTGGCGACCCCCAAGGCGCGCCATTATCAAAGTTCATGCGCGCAGGCAAGCCATAACGACGAAAGGCGTCTTGCAAATGGGTCTGCACGGTATCAGTGCGGCTGTTGCCACAAGCTTGCAACACCAAGTTAAAACGTGAGTGGTCATCCAGCACGGTGAGCGGCATACAGCGACCACGCAGGGTATCAAAGTAGCCCTTGAAGTCCGCTTGCCAGAGCGCATTGGGCGATGCGTGCTCAAAGCGCTGCCAGGCCTGCCTGCTTTCTGGCATGGGGGCAATCATGCCATGCCGATGCAAGATAGCGCTGACCGTGCTAGGTGCCACGGTGTCATGTCCCATATCCTGCAATCGACGACTAATCTTGCGTCCACCCCAAGCGGCATGTTGCGTGCGTAGCTTGACGACGGCTGACTGTACATCGGCTGGTGTAAGCGCTGGGCTGTGATGAGGGCGACGTGATTGGTCTGCTAATCCAGACACCCCTTCATTTGAAAATCGGCCGAGCCATTTATAGGCTGTTTGCGGGCTAATCCCAAAGCGGCGGCATAGCGCTCGTCGATTAGCATCCTCGCGCATAGCAAGGTAAACAAATTCTTCTCTTAAACGCATGATGTCTTTGGTCTCCCAGGGCATGGTGACTCCTCATAAAATATTGAGGTAGAAGTGTCCACCATGTCCTCGTACACCTGTCAACTATGTGTCAGGTCTATACACACATATATTAATTAACGATTAATTGTATTTTTATATCAACTACTACAGTAAATTTAACCACTTGTTATGTGCGATAACGCACAGTCATTTTTCTGC
>JAYUCJ010000142.1:0-9052 GCA_043740415.1 Polaromonas sp.
CTTCTCGATTCTGCTCGTCGAGGACAAGGATTCGCTGCGCGCGATGCTCAAGCTCGCGCTCGAGTCGCAAGGCCATCACGTCATCGAGGCGCGCGACGAGCCTGAAGCGGTCGCGGCACTCAAAGACGCCCAACCTGCGCTGGTGTTGTCGGACTTGCGGTTCCCGAAAGGCGACGGCATGGGCGTGTTTGCACGACGAATCTGACAGCAGTCAACGGCTCGATCACCAGCCTAGCCGCAGGCAGCATCACCGCCGGCACGGTTGGCACGACGAATCTCACAGCAGTCAATGGCTCGATCACCAGCTTGACCGCAGGCAGCATCACCGCCGGCACGGTTGGCACGACGAATCTCACAGCAGTCAATGGCTCGATCACCAGCCTAGCCGCAGGCAGCATCACCGCCGGCACGGTTGGCACGACGAATCTGACAGCAGTCAATGGCTCAATCACCAGCTTGACCGCAGGCAGCATCACCGCCGGCACGGTTGGCACGACGAATCTGACAGCAGTCAATGGCTCGATCACCAGCTTGACATCTGGCACGATCAGCACGACGAACATCACGGCAACCAGTGGCTCGATTAACAGTTTGACGGCAAGTAATGCATCGGTCGGTACGCTCAGCGCAGGCAGCGTGAGTGCTGGAACAATCAGCACAACGAATATCACCGCAGCGAGCGGCAGCGTTTCTAACTTAACGACGGTTAATTTCAGTACGACTAACTTGAATGCTGGCAATGCAAACATTAGCAACCTGAATGCTGGCAATGCAAATATCAGCAACTTAACGGCTGCAAATACAAATACAACAAACTTGACTGCTGGGAATACGATTATTACCGATAGTTTGACAGTCCGCCCCGGTGCGGCCGTTGACATGGGTGGCAACCGCGTGCAAGGCGTGGTGGCTGGCGTGCAAGATAACGATGGTGCCAATATGAGCCAACTACGGGCAGTCGAGAAGCTGGCCAAGCAGCAAGGTGCCATTGCGGCAGCGGCTACAGCCATCCCGCAAGTGGCAGGCGCTGTGGGTGAAACCACGGTTGGCGCTGGATTGGGCTCGTCAGGTGGTTATGCCGCCGTGGCCGTAGGCATATCTGCTCGCATCAGTGAAGATTTGATTGTTAAGAGCAATGTAGGTTTTTCAGGCTCTACCAAGTCGATTGGGATTGGGTTTGGCTACACATTCAAGTAAACTACAAAGCTGAGGGCGGGCTGATAAAAAAGCTTAGCCATTCGGTTTGTAGAGCATTTGGGGCATGTGTCGAGGGTGATGAGGCATGCTTCAGACGCATTGACTTGGGAGTTTAGTGGGCATGCTTTGTGACAAATCCTTCTAGTTTGATAGAAAATCAACTCAGTCCCGAACGCCTGCTAGAGCATGGCCTAGAGTTCCATCGTCAGGGCAATTACAACTACGCCATTCAGGTCTACCAAGAGCTGTTGGCGTTGGTGCCAGGGCATGCTGACGCTTTGCATCTTATCGGTGAAGCGCTGTACAGGCAAGGGCAGTTCGGTGCTGCGCTGTCGTATTTGAACCGCGCTATTGCCCATGTACCGCATCATTTTTATTTGAACACGCGGGGCATGGTGCTTCTTGAAAGCGGGCATGTGATGGAGGCGGAGCAAGATTTACGCCGTGCCATCAAGGCTGTTCCAGATTATCTAGAAGCACACATCAATTTGAGCAATGTGTGTCGTCAAAAAAAGGACTTCAAGCATGCCCAACGGTTTGCAGCGCTGGCTGTTAAGTTGAGTCCTGAATCAGCGGCGGCATGGAATGCCGTGGGCGCGGTTGAGATGGAGTCTGCTAGGTTGGACGAAGCGCTGCAGGCTTTTGACCGTGCGCTGGAAATGGCCCCCCACGCGCTGGTCACCGTTAAAAACAAAGCAAAAATCTTAGTCGTGCAAAAAAAATGGCAAGACGCCTTGCCGCTGTTGGTAAAGGCGGCTGATCTGCAAGATTTTGAGGTTTACACCATGCTGTCGCGTGCCTACAGTGTGCTGGGGCAAACCGATAGCGCCATTGATCCCTTTCAAGCAGCCATGCGTGTGAGCACGCCAGACCTGCGGAAAACTTATTTTTCAACACCAGAAGGTGTTGAGCAGCTAATTGCGATGGGCGACGCCTTGGGCGTGTACCGGTCAAATTTCAGCGCTGCTGCTGAGTTGTACCAACTGGCCATTGAGTCTTTGCCAGAGCACACAACCTTGATCAACAATTTGGCGGTTACACAGTTTAACCAGGCGGTGTTCGACAAGGCTGTTGATAATTTGCGCAAATTACTGCTGCTGGATCCAACAAATGCTCAGGCACGCACGAATTTGGGTGTGAGTTTGATCATGCAAGACCATTCTGAAGAGGCGATTGAAGCGTTTAAAACGGTGCTGCAGTATGACCCCCAGTTTTTAGCAGCTGCAGGTTGGCTGATTGGCGAGAAAAACAGGATTTGCAGTTGGGATGATTTGCCAGCGTTGCGCAAGACGGTGGCTGATTTGTTAGATCGACCAGACAGCAAGCAGTCGGTCAATTCGTTCATTTTGCTGAGCAATTATGACGATCCGGCTAAATTTCTGGACTGGTCACGCATCAATTCAAGAGAAAATTTTGCCAATTTAGGTCTGCAAAGTGCGCCCGCGCAAGGGCTTGGTCGCAAGCATGAGCGCATCAGGGTGGGGTATTTCTCTGTAGATTTCCGTAACCATCCCGTAGCACATTTAACCGTGCCTCTATATGGCATGCATGACCGCTCGAAGTTTGAGGTCTGGGTTTACTCGTATGGGCCAGATGATAAGCATCCGGTGCGCCAACGCATCCAAGAAGGAGCTGAGCATTTTGTGAATTTAGAGGGGCTGTCAACCCAAAGCATGGTTGAACGCATCCGAAACGATGAAATAGATATCTTGGTAGATCTGTCCGGGAACACGCGGGGCTCCAAAATTCAAGTTTTGGGGCATAGACCTGCTCCTGTGCAAGTGCATTGGTTGGGCTTTATCGGCAGCATGGGCAGCCAATACTACGATTACACCATCGTGGACAGCTTTGTCGCTCCCGAAGGGGCTGACAAATATTACGATGAGAAATTGGTGCGCATGCCCGACTGTTTCCAAATCAACGACACCGCCAGACCGCAAACTTTGATGCCTTTAACGCGTTCCCAGTGCGGCTTGCCAGAAGATGCGTTTGTTTTTGCTGACTTTAACCAATCCTTCAAAATTCAGCCTGAAATATTTGCAGCTTGGGTACGCATTCTAAAAGCGGTTCCAAAGAGTGTGCTTTGGTTGGCGGATGGGCACCATTCGTACATTAAAAACATTCGCACTGAATGGGCAAGAGCTGGCTTAGAAGACAGCCGGCTGGTGATTGCCCCTCGGGTGAGTGTTGACCAATACTTGGCGCAATATCAATTGGTCGATTTGTTTTTAGATGTTTTCCCTTATACCAGTGGCACCACGGCTAGCGATGCGCTCTGGGCGGGATGCCCGCTTCTTGCGTTGGTGGGTAAGACCATGGTGGCACGTATGGCGGGCAGCTTGGTAAAGGCGGCTGGATTGCCAGAATTGCTCACTTATTCCGTAGATGAGTATGTTGAACGTGCAGTGCATTTTGCAACACACCGACAAGAATTGGCGGCACTTCGTTTGCACTTGGTTGACCAGCGTTTAAGCGTTCCTTTGTTTGATACACGCAGGTTTGTCCAGCATTTAGAAGGCGCATTTGAGCAAATGGCGCAAAAATCATGGACTGGACAGGAATTAACAGCAATTACGCTATGAATTTAGTGGGCAGTATTTTTATGAAAGACTTTCATGGCACTTAAACTCGATTTTGGTTGCGGAAATACACCGCGTGAAGGGCATTTAGGCGTTGATATCACCACGGTGGGCACCAAGGCAGATATTGCTGTGGATTTATTCACCTTCCCGTGGCCGTGGCCAGACAACAGCGTGGATGCGATTTGGTGCAGCCATTTTTTTGAGCATGTTCCAGGCCGAATCCGGGGTGCCTTTATGGAGGAGGTCTGGAGGATATTGACACCTGGCGGTGAGCTCATGGTGATTTGTCCACATGCAAGAAGTAACCGTGCGATTCAAGATTTGACACATGAGTGGCCGCCAATTGTGTGGGAATCGTTTTTGTACTTTAACCGTGGATGGCGAAAGCAAAATGGTTTGGATCATTTTCCGTATCCGACAAAGTGCGATTTCGACTTTACTTATGGTGACGTTTCACACCCCGATTTTGCTGAAAAATCACCCGCTGAGAAAGCATTTGCAGTCAATCATTACTGGAACGGAACGGTCGATATTCACGCGCAATTGGTCGCCAGAAAATAAAAACGCCATGCTTTTGGTTGGCAAAAGCATTAATTTTTAGCAAAAAATACGCATTCCTGCTATACTAGAAGGCTTTTCGGAATTTTCCGAGGGTAGAGCCGTCTTCGTAGATTCACGAAAATTCTAGTGAAGATGGTATTTTTGTTCAAACGTTACTTATCCGTTTGGGGACGTTTTTATTTTTAGGATGTTGCAGTGCCAACCATTAATCAGTTAATTCGACAAGGACGCGAGGTCGAGACCGTCAAGTCCAAGAGTCCTGCTATGCAGAACTCACCACAACGCCGTGGCGTGTGTACACGTGTGTACACCACCACGCCAAAGAAGCCTAACTCCGCTTTGCGTAAAGTTGCCAAGGTGCGCTTGACCAACGGTTTTGAGGTGATTTCGTACATCGGCGGTGAAGGCCACAACTTGCAAGAACACAGCGTTGTGCTGGTTCGTGGCGGTCGTGTCAAAGACTTGCCAGGTGTGCGTTACCACATCGTGCGTGGCTCGCTCGATTTGCAAGGCGTGAAAGACCGCAAGCAATCGCGCTCCAAGTACGGTGCAAAGCGCCCAAAAGCTAAATAAGCTAAAGTTAAACAAATTAGCAAATGTATTTCGGTGCTGTAGTTTGCGTGGCGCAAACAAAACAGCGTAGTGATTCCAACTCCCAATGTCGGGGGCGAATCGAGTAAGTGAGGTCTGATGGCCTGCAGATGCGAATTAAAAGCATCCACTGAAGCAAGATATAAGAGGTGAAACCATGCCACGTCGTCGCGAAGTCCCTAAACGTGAAATTCTGCCGGATCCTAAATACGGCAACATCGAGCTCGCTAAATTCATGAACGTGATCATGCAAGGCGGGAAAAAAGCAGTCGCAGAGCGCATCGTTTACGGTGCTCTGGACTTTATTGAGAAAAAATCTGGCGGCAAAGACCCAGTTGAAGCATTTGCAATCGCTATCAATAACATCAAGCCCATGGTTGAGGTGAAGTCTCGCCGCGTTGGTGGTGCAAACTACCAAGTGCCGGTTGAGGTGCGCCCCGTGCGTCGCTTGGCTTTGTCTATGCGTTGGCTCAAAGAAGCCGCTAAAAAGCGTGGCGAAAAATCCATGTCTTTGCGTTTGGCTAACGAGCTGATCGAAGCGACCGAAGGTCGTGGCGGTGCGATGAAGAAGCGTGACGAAGTTCACCGCATGGCAGAGGCCAACAAAGCGTTTAGCCACTTCCGTTTCTAAAACTCGTTTTAATCATTTGATTGCAGGCGGCCCGTGTGGGTCGTTTGCGTCTGCAAAGGAAAAATTATGGCTCGCATTACACCTATCGAGCGCTATCGCAATATTGGTATTTCGGCGCATATTGACGCTGGTAAAACCACCACGACTGAGCGCGTACTTTTTTACACTGGCGTGAACCACAAAATCGGTGAAGTTCATGACGGCGCTGCCACCATGGACTGGATGGAGCAAGAGCAAGAGCGTGGTATCACGATTACCTCTGCAGCAACGACCTGCTTCTGGAAGGGCATGGACGGTTCACGTCCAGACCACCGCATCAACATCATCGACACCCCGGGCCACGTTGACTTCACGATTGAGGTTGAGCGTTCTATGCGCGTGTTGGACGGTGCTGTGATGGTTTATTGCGCCGTGGGCGGCGTGCAGCCACAGTCTGAAACCGTCTGGCGTCAGGCGAACAAGTACAAAGTGCCACGTTTGGCGTTTGTGAACAAGATGGACCGTACCGGTGCCAACTTCTACAAAGTCGTTGAAGGCATGAAGTTGCGTCTGAAAGCGACACCTGTGCCTATCGTGATTCCAATTGGCGCTGAAGAAAACTTCACCGGCGTGGTTGACTTGATCAAAATGAAGGCCATCATTTGGGATGAAGCTTCGCAAGGTATGAAATTCACCTACGAAGACATTCCTGCTGACTTGCTGGCAACGGCAAAAGAGTGGCGTGAAAAGATGGTTGAAGCTGCGGCTGAAGCCACCGAAGAATACATGAACAAATACCTTGAAGAAGGTGATTTGACTGAAGAGGAAATCATGGACGGTATTCGCAAGCGTACTATCGCCAGCGAAATCCAACCTATGCTGTGCGGTACAGCGTTTAAAAACAAAGGCGTACAACGCATGTTGGACGCTGTGTTGGATTTCATGCCTTCACCGGTTGACATTCCGCCTGTTAAAGGTATTGATGATGACGAGTTGCCTGTGGTGCGTAAAGCCGACGACAGCGAGAAGTTCTCTGCTTTGGCATTCAAATTGATGACCGATCCGTTTGTGGGTCAGTTGACTTTTGTGCGCGTTTACTCTGGCGTCTTGCAAAAAGGCGACACCATTTACAACCCAGTTCGCGGCAAAAAAGAGCGTATTGGTCGTATCGTGCAAATGCACGCCAACGAACGTCAGGAAGTCTCTGAAATCCGTGCGGGCGACATCGCTGCTTGCATCGGCTTGAAAGACGTCACAACTGGCGAAACATTGTGTGATCCATCAGCGATCGTGACGCTTGAGCGCATGATTTTCCCTGAGCCTGTGATTACACAGGCGGTTGAGCCAAAAACCAAGGCTGACCAAGAGAAAATGGGTATTGCTTTGCAGCGTTTGGCGCAAGAAGATCCGTCTTTCCGCGTGAAAACCGACGAAGAATCCGGCCAAACCCTGATTGCAGGTATGGGCGAGCTTCACTTGGAAATCATTGTTGATCGTATGAAGCGTGAGTTTGGCGTTGAAGCCAACGTGGGTAAGCCGCAAGTGGCGTACCGCGAAACCATTCGCAAGACCATCGAAGATGCTGAAGGTAAATTCGTTCGTCAATCCGGCGGTAAGGGTCAATACGGTCACGTTGTGCTCAAAATTGAGCCGAATGAGCCGGGCAAAGGCATTGAGTTTGTGGATGCGATCAAGGGCGGAACGGTTCCTCGTGAATACATTCCTGCAGTTGAAAAAGGTATCAATGAAGCGGTGACGCAAGGCGTCTTGGCTGGCTACCCAGTGGTTGACGTTAAAGTGACTCTGCACTTCGGCTCCTACCATGATGTTGACTCGAATGAATTGGCGTTCAAAATGGCTGCTATCTTTGGTTTCAAAGAAGGTTGCCGTAAAGCAAGCCCGGTGATTTTGGAGCCAATGATGGCGGTTGAAGTTGAGACGCCTGAAGACTACGCTGGTAATGTGATGGGCGATTTGTCCTCACGTCGCGGTATGGTTCAAGGTATGGAAGACATGGTTGGCGGCGGTAAGGCTATCAAAGCTGAAGTGCCATTGTCCGAGATGTTTGGCTACTCAACCACGCTACGCTCAATGTCTCAAGGTCGTGCTTCCTACACCATGGAATTCAAGCACTACTCTGAAGCACCGCGCAATGTGTCCGAGGCTATCATGGCTTCTCGCACAAAGTAAGTTTGGTAATTTAGGTTGTTATAAAAATAATAGCGATAGAGGCAATAAATACGCCGGCTAGCGCTATTATTTAGTGTTTTTAAGCTGTCTACGACGATGTGCCGCCCTGTTCCCGTGCGGGGCGAACCAGCAATATCGTGTAAACATTAAACCAATACACGGGAATGTTCTTTTATAGGATTCAAAATGGCAAAAGAGAAATTTGTACGCACCAAGCCCCACGTCAACGTCGGCACCATTGGTCACGTTGACCACGGTAAAACCACACTCACAGCGGCGATCACAACAGTGTTGGCGGCTAAATTTGGCGGCCAGGCAAAAGCCTACGACCAAATCGACGCAGCACCGGAAGAAAAAGCACGCGGTATCACCATCAACACCGCCCACGTCGAATACGAAACAGCCGCACGCCACTACGCCCACGTTGACTGCCCAGGCCACGCTGACTATGTGAAAAACATGATCACCGGTGCTGCCCAGATGGACGGTGCCGTCTTGGTCTGCTCCGCCGCTGACGGTCCAATGCCGCAAACCCGCGAGCACATCTTGTTGGCCCGACAGGTTGGCGTGCCTTACATCATCGTCTTCTTGAACAAATGCGACATGGTTGACGACGAAGAGTTGTTGGAACTGGTCGAAATGGAAGTCCGCGAGTTGCTCGACAAGTATGACTTCCCGGGCGACGACACCCCCATCATCCGTGGTTCAGCCAAGCTGGCCATGGAAGGCGACAAAGGCCCCATGGGCGAAGAAGCCATCATGAAGCTCGCTGACGCATTAGACAGCTACATCCCAACGCCAGAGCGCGCGGTGGACGGTGCTTTCTTGATGCCCGTGGAAGACGTGTTCTCCATCTCGGGTCGCGGTACGGTTGTTACCGGTCGTATCGAGCGCGGCATTGTCAAAGTCGGCGAAGAGATCGAAATCGTCGGCATCGTGCCAACCGTCAAAACCACCTGCACCGGCGTTGAAATGTTCCGCAAACTGCTGGACCAAGGTCAAGCCGGTGACAACGTCGGTATCTTGCTGCGCGGCACCAAGCGTGAAGACGTCCAGCGTGGTCAAGTGTTGGGCAAGCCAGGCTCGATCAAGCCGCACACCCACTTCACCTCGGAAATCTACGTCTTGTCAAAAGACGAAGGCGGCCGTCACACCCCCTTCTTCAACAACTACCGCCCCCAGTTCTACTTCCGTACCACGGACGTGACCGGTGCGATCGAGTTGCCAGAAGGCAAAGAAATGGTCATGCCAGGCGACAACGTGTCGATCACCGTCAAGTTGATCAACCCGATTGCGATGGAAGAAGGCTTGCGCTTCGCGA
>JAYUCJ010000143.1:0-1361 GCA_043740415.1 Polaromonas sp.
GTGCCCAGGTTGGCGTCCATCAGTTCCTCAAACAGCGCTTCACTTCGCCCCCCGGTGCAGCAGATCTTCCCGCGACACACAGGCTGGCGGTGCTGCTGCCGGGCGGCAAGCCCAGGCCTACGCAGCACTGGGCAGTGGCTTCGTACGCGAGCTGGAATACCGAGCGCTTGAGCAGCGAGGCCGTTGGTTGGCCAGCAACGCTGATACTCAACGCCTTGATCTTTTCTGGCCAGTTCACTCCGCGTCCTCAACGTGCAAATGGGCAAATGCACTTTGCAAGTCTTGCGCACTGGGTACGCCTTGACGCATAGGCTGCATTTTCAAGTCCAGATGCAACGCAGACAAAATAGACAGCAGGGTGCGCAGTGAAATGTCCTGTCCCACTTCGATGCGGTAGACCGGCATGCGTGACAGGCCTGCCATTTGGCCCAGTGCAGTTTGCGAAAGCTTTTGGGATTTGCGCGCGACACGAATTGCCTTGCCTACCTCGGCTAAAGTTGAAGGTGTGGCTGGAGGCGACAATAAAATGCTACTCATTCGTAGCATTTTATTGTACTTGGCAAATTTTGTACGTTTAACGTAGCGAAAATTGATTCTATTTATTTAATACACACCGACCGAACCATCTTCAAATCGGTCATGCCCAGCATGATTTTCTCCATGCCGTCCATTTTGAGTGTGCGCATGCCGGTCTCGACGGCGGCTGAAAAAATCTCGGCGACGCGGGCACGCTCCTGGATGAGTTTTTTAATGTCGTCGTCCGCAATGAGCAGCTCATGCAAGCCAATGCGGCCTTTGTAGCCGGTGTTGTTGCATTTGATGCAGCCTTTGGCGCGGTAAAACTTGAGCTGCCCTTCTTGCCCGTACAGCTCCACCCAACTGTCCAGCAGTTTTTGGGTTTCGCCCTCGTAGTCGGCCTTCCAGGCCTTGGAATGACGCAGCTCTTCAGCGTACTCTGCCAAAAACCGCTTCAATTCAGACCCATCGGGCGCATAGTTTTCTTTGCAGTCGCACAGCTTTTTGGCCAGGCGCTGGGCCAAAATGCCGAGCAGTGCGTCGGCAAAGTTGAACGGGTCCATGCCCATGTCCAGCAGCCGGGTGATGGATTCCGGGGCCGAATTGGTGTGCAGGGTGGAGAACACCAGGTGGCCCGTCAACGATGCTTCAACACCCATTGACACGGTTTCCTTGTCGCGCGACTCGCCCACCATGATGATGTCCGGGTCGGCCCGCAGGAAGGCCCGCATGATGAGTGCAAAGTCGATGCCGGCCTTTTTATTGACCTGGACTTGGCGCAGGCCTTTTTGCGTGATCTCCACCGGGTCTTCAGCCGTCCAGATTTTTGTGTCTGGCTTGTTGAG
>JAYUCJ010000144.1:0-1357 GCA_043740415.1 Polaromonas sp.
CGCATAAACATGGTTGTACGACGTGGTCATGTACATGATGCCATCGACCACAATCGGCGCGGTTTCCATGGACTCACGCACTTCGGTCTGGAAGGTGAATACCGACTTCAGCTTCTTGACATTGCCCGCGTTAATTTGGGTGCCGGGGTAAAAACGCGTCTGCGCGTAATCGCCGTTGGTGTGCAGCCAGTCCTTGCCCTGATTGCCCGCATTGTTGAGCTGGCCCTGGCTGACGTTGATGCCCTTCGCAATGGCTGCTGTGCCACTGCCCCGGCCGGCCTGTCCCTGAATCTCTTCCCCGCTCGCAGCGCTAACCAAAGCGCACATGGACAAGGTCGCCGCAAAGGTTCGACCCAATTTAAAGTATTGCATTTGTCTCCTCCAGTTGATGAAGTCAGTGTTTTGGCAACACGCAAGACAAAGGGCACGAGACGCTCTTTATCTGAATGCACCCATACCCAGTATAGTGGTGTGGACTGGTTTGGGAAATTACTCTTTTTTTTGCACTCGTTTGTCCTTGTCCGTCTTGGCCATGGCGACAATGACTGCAACCGCTGGAGAAGCTATGCGCACGATGAGACTTGCCCGCCTCGGATTGATTTCAATGCTGCTTTGCAGCAACTCGCCTCTGCTGTTTGCCCAAAAGGGTATGGATCAAATCAATATCAACGGGCAATTTGTCATCGCAGCCCGAGCAGGAAGGGTGGAGCGAGTTGCGGCTCTTTTGGCGGAAGGTGCCAAGGTGAATTCGCGTGACCGCAATGGCGACTCACCCTTGAACATGGCGGCTGCAAAAGGCAATGCAGCCCTGGTTGATGTTCTGCTCAAGGCTGACGCTGATGTCAATTTGGCCAATCTGGCTGGGGTTTCTCCCCTGATGGGGGCTGCTTTCAACAGCAGCGCCGACGTCGTTCGGCAACTGGTCGCTGCCGGCGCCAAAATCGAGACGGTTGACCGTGTCAAGAAAAATGCGGCCACCTATGCCGCTGCAAACGGCTGCACCGATTGCCTCGCAGAACTCATGCGGGCAGGTGCCCTAGTGAATGCAAAACTTGAGAATGACCTCACGCTGTTAATGTGGGCCGCAGCTTACGGTCATGAGTCAACCGTGAGGATGCTGCTGACGAACGGCGCGGTGAAAGATCTGAAAGACAGTCGCGGAAAAACGGCGTTGGAGATGGCGAGGGACGCCAATCACGCGGGTGTTGTCATGCTGCTGTCGCAACTTTGACGCCGACTGCAAGGCACCCATGGCGGAGAGGGCGGGATTCAGAAATTCATTTAATTCAATGACTTAACTGTGAAATACCATTCTGTCTACCATACATCGATTTCCACTCTGAATGCCTTAAGCTGT
>JAYUCJ010000145.1:0-1352 GCA_043740415.1 Polaromonas sp.
TAAGATACCGTCTTGCCTGTCAAGTATTCTTAACAGCATAATCAGCATCAAAGGGTTTGCCTGACTTCAGCACCCCATAAATAATATGCAGCAACTTACGCATCACTGCTCCAATAATCAGCATATTCGATTTGCCTGCTTTCTTCAATCGTGTAGCGAAATCTTTGATGATTGGATTATAGCGTCGTGCCACAATGGCAGGCATATACAAAGCCTTTCTGATGGTCGCGTTGCCTTTCTTGGATAAACGCGGCTTACCTCTCACCGAGCTACCCGATTGATGCACGGTAGGATTCAAGCCCACAAATGCAACTAACGCCTTCGCATCATTGAAGCGATTCACATCACCCACAAAAGCCAATAGCCGAGCGATTGTCGCCACGCCTATACCTGGGATACTATCCAACAAGGCCGCCTGATCTTTTAAATCAGGATGGCGATCAATATGGTCTCGAATCATACACTCAACCACCTTGATCTCCGCTTTGATGGTGCTCAATACCGTCACAATAGAAGGCTGTATCACGGGCGCTGCGGTATCGAAACGGTTCTGTTCTTGGCGCTCCATTTGTAGTAGTGAAGAGAGCCGTTGTACCAAGGCCTGCAACTCCCGTACATGCGCAGGCGGTGGCACCCAAGCCGTTGGGTGCATGCTGGCACAGAACTGCGCAATCAACTTCGCATCGGCTTTATCGGTTTTGGCACGCCTCAGCTGTGCGCCACTAAAGCTCTTAATTTGCGCAGGGTTCACCACACTCACCTTAAACCCATGCTCATGCAGGTAAGTAGCTAGCGCATCACCATAGCTGCCAGTGGCTTCCATGCAGGCTTGCAAGTGTGTGATGTCTTGCTTGATTAACCACATGGATAAAGCTTTGAACCCAGCAGGGTTGTTGTCAAATACCCGCGTCTTCTTCATCTTGCCACTGAAGAGCAGTGCTACATCAAATTTAACTTTGGAAATATCAATACCGAGTATCGGCGTATCCATTAAGGTCATCATTAACTCCTTACCCATTAAGTCAATACAGAACTCCACTGCGTAAGATTGCCCAATTCAGATCAACCTTGTGCATGCAGGATCATGGCAGAAACCCGTCCTAAGATACCGTCCGATCTTGATGAATGTAGGTTGGGAGAAGGTCACCAATCTTATGTACTGGCTCAAAGGCCTTGGGGCGCGCTCGGCATCCCTTCCCCCTGCTCTTTCGCGTTAGAGCAATTTAACTCATTTCTGAGTTATTGGTAAGATACAAGGGGTGACCGAAAGGCGCAGCCTTTTGGGCATCCCCTCGATGGAAGGGTTAGGCCTCGCCCGCGCAGAGCTTGCGGTCGGACTCGGTATGCTCATA
>JAYUCJ010000146.1:0-8934 GCA_043740415.1 Polaromonas sp.
GTCGATACGTCGACGGTGATGGCTTCTACCGGACAAGCATGCAAGCACCACGCTTCGTCACACTGGGTGCAGGTGTAAGGCACTTTTTTGCCGGTGTGGTGAAAGTCAAAAACTTTGATGCGGGATTTGGCGGTGGCAAAGGTCCCGTAGTTCTCAAAAGAACAGGCCATTTCGCACTGCAAGCAGCCTGTGCATTTGTCTGGGTTGATGTGCAAAATCTTCTGCATGTTTCTATCTCCCTTGATGAAAATACTTACGAGCTTAAATACGTATGAAGCTTTTAACATAGCAATCATCTGACTTGTCAGCAGCTAAAACACTAGTAGTAACCCTAAATTTGAAGCATTTTTTAATGAGTTGAATCGAAAATTCTCAATCTGACACACTCTTGTTCAAGGTAACATTGGACTTACTTTTCCATAAGAATTCTTCATGTTTATCGCTGGCATCCCGCTCGATTTCTTTCTCTTTGGTCTCACACTTCTAGGCATGGCGCTGTTTCACCACCACACGCTCAAAGTCGCACTGACGGGGCTGGCCATCATCACGTTCTATAAGCTAGGTTTTGCCGATTTTTCAGGCACACCAGGGTTTGCCGGCTTGTTCAAGTTGATGGGCCACGAGTGGGTGACGATTGCCAATTTGCTGGGTTTGCTGCTCGGTTTTGCGCTGTTGGCGGATCATTTTGAGAAAACTGAGATTCCCGCCATCCTGCCCAATTACTTGCCAGATGACTGGAAGGGCGGTTTTGTGATGTTGGTATTGGTTTTTGTGATGTCCGCTTTTTTAGACAACATCGCCGCCGCCATGATAGGTGGCAGCATGGCGGCCGTGTTGTACCAGCGCAAAGTGCATATTGGCTTTTTGGCCGCCATCGTCGCGGCCAGTAACGCCGGTGGCGCGGGCAGTGTGGTGGGGGACACGACCACCACCATGATGTGGATTGGCGGCGTCGCGCCCAGCCAGGTGTTTGATGCCTACGCGGGCTCGTTCGTTGCGTTGCTGATTTTTGGCACGATTGCCGCTCGCCAGCAGCACGCTTACCAGCCGATTTTGAAAGATGCTCCGCAAGGCGCACATATCCATTGGGCGCGGCTGTGCATCGTCGCCATCATTTTGCTCAGCGCGGTGGGTGCCAATGTCTATTTCAATTTGAAAAATCCAGCTATTTTGAACAGCTTCCCCGTTATTGGCGTGGCAGTTTGGGTGGCTATTTTGGCAACCGCGCCCTGGCGCAAACCGACGTGGCGTTTGCTGCCCGACGCCTTCAAAGGCAGCGTTTTTTTGCTGTCCTTGGTGATGTGCGCCGCCATGATGCCGGTGCAGCATCTGCCCGCCGTCTCTTGGCAAAGTGCTTTTGGTTTGGGCTTTTTGAGTGCTGTTTTTGATAACATTCCACTCACCGCGCTGGCGTTGAAACAGGGCGGCTACGACTGGGGCTTTTTGGCTTATGCCGTGGGTTTTGGTGGCAGCATGATTTGGTTTGGTTCTTCTGCTGGCGTGGCGTTGTCTAATATGTACCCTGAGGCAAAATCTGTGGGTGCTTGGCTCAAAGGCGGCTGGCACGTGGCGCTGGCTTATGTGGTGGGTTTTGCCGTTATGTTGGCTGTTGTCGGCTGGCAGCCAGATCTGAAGCTCAAAAAAGGCGGTGCTATACCTACATTGGAAGCGCCAGCAGAAGTCAATAAAGCGCCTATCAAGCTATAATTGCTATATATTAAATAGCAGTTTAGGCAATAAATACGCCGGCTATAGTCATATTTTTCACATTTTAAGGATAAATAATGAATAAATTGAAAATACTTGTCACGCGTGCCATTTTCCCTGAAACACTGGAAAAATTAGCGCAGCATTTCGATGTTGAATCTAACCAAGCGGATGAGATTTGGACAAAATCTCAGCTCATAGACAAACTGCAAGACAAAGTTGGCGCCTTCACTTTCGGGCTAGAGCGCATCGACGCCGAGCTGTTGGCCGCCTGCCCACAGCTCAAAATCTGCGCGAACATGACGGTGGGGTATAACAATTTTGACCTGACAGCCATGACGGCAGCTGGCGTGATTGGCACCAACGCACCCGACACCTTGACCGAAACCACGGCTGATTTTGGCTTCGCACTCTTGATGGCAACCGCCCGTCGCGTGACTGAGAGTGAGCATTTCCTGCGCGCTGGCTTGTGGAAAAGCTGGCGGTTTGACATGTTTGCCGGCAGCGAGGTGCATGGCAGCACGCTGGGCATCATCGGTATGGGCAAAATTGGCCAAGCGATTGCCAAACGCGGTGCTTTCGGTTTTGGCATGCCGGTGATTTACAACAACCGCTCGCGTCTGGACGCTGCTACGGAAACTGCCTGCCAAGCCCGTTACGTCAGCAAAACCGAGCTGTTGCAGACAGCCGACCACGTCACGCTGGTGGTGCCCTATTCCGCTGAGTCGCACCACACCATAGGCGCGGCAGAGCTGGCACTGATGAAGCCGACGGCCAATTTGATCAACCTCGCGCGCGGTGGCATTGTGGACGATGCGGCTTTGGCTGTGGCACTCAAAAACAAGCAAATCGCCGCTGCGGGGTTGGATGTGTTCGAGGGCGAGCCGTCAGTCCACCCAGACTTGCTCACCGTGCCGAATATCGTCCTCACCCCGCACATCGCCAGCAGCACCGTGCCCACACGGATGGCGATGGCGAACAAGGCGGTGGATAACTTGGTCGGCTTTCTGCTCAACGGTAAAGCTATTTCGGCGCTAAATTAGCTAGCATATTGATAACGCACGGGCTGTTTATACATCCAGTATCAAGTAGAATCGACGCCATGGATTTTTCAAACTTAAACCCCGCCGTCGTGATTTGGTCTTTTCTTGCGCTGGTGGTGTTCAACATCATCGTTGTGTTGTGGTTTGCGGTGCGAAAAGCCGACAAACAAGCGACCGAAGCTGCGGTGCAAGGCAAGGTGGAGCTTTTGGGCGCTGTTTCAGCCACGTCTGAACGGCTTGAGCGAGAGCTGCGACGTGAAATCACCGAATCGTCCCGTGGCGGCAGGCAAGAGCTGACGCAAAGCTTCGGCGCGTTTCAGCAAGCGGTGGTGCTGCAAAGCGGCGAAGCCTTTCGCACGCAAAACACGCAGATTGATGCGCTGACGGTGCAATCCAGCCAGCAACTCGCCACCTTGCAAAAAACACTGGCGGATACGCTGACAACGCAGCTGCAGGGCTTGACTGAGTCCAATGCCAGACGCATGAACGAGGTGCGTGACACGCTGGAAAAACAGCTGATGCAGCTGCAAACCACCAATGCCGCCAAGCTCGACGAAATGCGCGCCACGGTGGACGAAAAGCTGCAAAACACCCTGCAAGCGCGCTTGGGCGAAAGCTTCAAGCAAGTGGCAGACCGCTTGGAGCAAGTTCACAAAGGCTTGGGCGAAATGCAAACGCTGGCGCAGGGCGTGGGCGATTTGAAGCACTTGCTCACCAATGTCAAAACACGCGGTATTTTTGGCGAAGCGCAGCTGGCTAGTTTGTTGGAGCAAGTGTTCACCGTTGACCAATACGGTGCGCAAATCGCCACCAAACCGGGCAGCAAAAACGTGGTCGATTTTGCCGTCAAGCTGCCAGGCAGGTCTGTCGATGGTGAACCGCTGTGGCTGCCGATTGATGCGAAATTCCCGAATGAGGACTACGAGCGCCTGCTAGACGCACAAGGCAACGCCGATGTTTTGGGCGCCGAAGCAGCAGGCAAGGCGCTGGAAATGCGGATTCGCTTAGAAGCTAAATCGATCTCTGAAAAATACATAGAACCACCCTACACCACTGATTTTGCGATTTTGTTTTTGCCCACAGAAGGGTTGTACGCCGAAGTGCTGCGCCGCCCAGGGTTGATGGAGTCGCTACAGCGCGAGCATCGCATCACTCTAGCTGGGCCAACGACATTGTTGGCAATGCTCAGCTCATTGCAAATGGGTTTCAGAACGCTGGCTTTGGAAAAACGCTCCAGCGAAGTGTGGCAAGTGCTGGGCGCGGTGAAGACGGAGTTTGGCAAGTTCGGCGATGTGCTGGCATCTGTGCGCTCACAAACGCAAACCGTGCTGAACACCATTGACCGCGCCGAAACCCGCAGCCGCGCCATGGGACGTGTGTTGAAGCAAGTAGAAGCATTGCCTGAGACGCAAGCGCAGGCCTTACTTCTGAGTGATAAAGATTTTGACGACCCAACTGGTGAGGGTGGTTAAGCCGAGGTAAGTCGAAATAGGCCGAGGTTGAAATCGATACTATATCAACTCAGCTGGTAAAACGTTTTGATGGTGTGCCAAGCCACTTGTGGGTCGTCGGTGTAGGTGAACAGTGCCAAATCTTCTTTTGAAATCGTGCCTTCTTCCACCATAACATCAAAATTGATCAAACGCTTCCAGTAGTCCGAGCCAAACAAAACAATCGGTACAGGCTTGGCTTTGCGGGTTTGCACCAGCGTCAGCACTTCAAACAACTCGTCCATCGTGCCCATACCGCCGGGAAAGGCGACCAGCGCTTTGGCGCGCATCATGAAATGCATTTTGCGCAGGGCGAAGTAGTGGAATTTGAAGTTCAGCGAAGGCGACACGTAAGGGTTGCCGCTTTGCTCATGCGGTAACGCAATATTCAGCCCCACCGTCAAAGCGCCCAAGTCGTGTGCCCCTTTATTGGCTGCTTCCATGATGCCAGGGCCGCCGCCTGTGCAGATGTAGAGGCGCTCTTTGGGCGGTTTGCGTGCGCCATAGCCTGCTACCAAGCGTGAAAATTGCCGCGCTTGTTCGTAATAATGGGCGTTATGCATCTTTTGTGTGGCCATTTCAATTGCTTGAGCATCTCCAGATGCCATCGCCTCTTGCTGAATCAGCAACGCATCTTCTGGCGCAGCGAAACGCGCACTGCCAAACACCACCACCGTGTTTTCTATCCCCAGCGCTTGCATCTCCAACTCCGGTTTCAGCATCTCCAGCTGCATGCGCATTCCACGCGTCTCGCGGCGCAGCAAAAATTCTGGGTCGGCAAAAGCGAGGCGGTAGGCATCCGCTTCTAGCGGGTTGCCTTCGTTGGCGTGGTGTTGGAGTTCGGCCCAAGCGTTGGCCAGGCGAGAAACGTTGAGGTCTTGTGTGTTTTGCATGATGCTATTGTGAATGAAATTTTCGGCCATAAAAAAAGGCTCAGATAGAGCCTTTTTAAGGTGCAAGTAAATTGCAAGTCTAAAACTTAAACACGCTTGCGGTATTCACCTGTACGCGTATCAATCTCAACCATATCACCCTGCGCCACGAAAATTGGCACGCCGATTTCGAAGCCGGTGGCCAATTTGGCGGGTTTCAGCACTTTGCCTGAGGTGTCGCCTTTGACGGCTGGCTCGGTCCATTCGATCACGCGCTGCACGCTGGTTGGGACTTCAACGGAGATGGCTTTGCCTTCGTAGAACACCACTTCCAGCTCCATGCCGTCTTCCAGGTAGTTCAGCGCATCGCCCATGTTTTCGGCTTCGACTTCGTACTGGTTGTACTCGGTGTCCATGCACACGTACATAGGCTCTGCAAAGTACGAGTAAGTGCAGTCTTTTTTGTCCAACACGATTTGGTCAAACTTGTCGTCAGCGCGGAACACTTGCTCGGTGTTGAACGTGCCGATCAAGCTTTTGAGCTTCATACGCACGGTTGCCGCACCACGGCCACCGCGAGCGTATTCGGTTTTCAGGACGATCATAGGATCCTTGCCGTGCATAACAACGTTGCCTGCGCGGATTTCTTGAGCGATTTTCAATGCCATAGTGGTGACTCTCGGTGCGTGAATGTTTGGGTTGACTGAAATGACTTGAAATAATTCGGAATTATTTTCAGGAAAGCCTATGATTTTAGCTGTTTTTCTCTGTAAAAGCGATCAGGTTTGTAGCCAAATCAGTCTGCAGACACAGTTTATTGCTTAAATTTTGAGCACTTTGCGCCCAGACTAGCAAGTCAAGTGACGGAAAACTCGGCAAAGATGCGTCGGTTTTGACTTCTGCCGCAGACGCATTCCAAGCAATATGCGCGGTTTTTAGCGACTCAGGTGCCTCCATCATCGCCAAAAACGCATCCAACTTGGTATGGTGCGCGCCGTCATGCTGTGGATAAATCTGCCAAATGAACGGTTTTGCCGCCCAGATAGCGCGAACCAGCGAATCTTCACCCCGTACAAAATTCAAATCGCAGCTCCACAGCAGGTGGTCATAATCGGTTTGGGTGAGCTGAGGTAGATATACTATTGATAGCACCTCGGGCAATAAATACGCCGGCTTGAGTCGTTTTTTTCCTTCTAAAATGGCTTTAACAGCGTTTGTAGCGCGTCCTGCGGTGACGAGCAGGCAAGTTGGGGTTTCGCCCGCTGCGAGTTGGTCAATCAAAACTTCTAGCGCGGCGGGTTCATAGCAAAACATAGAGATAAAGCGGGTGTTTTTGACATCCAAAGCTCCGTCATTCCCGCGCAGGCGGGAATCCACGGTGGCGGTCATGGATTCCCGCCTTCGCGGGAATGACGGCTCGCCAGCGTAGTTTTGCTTAAAAAGCTGATTCAGCCAAACCCCTCGATCAAACGCCTTCTGCCGCTCAAACAAGTCCGCTTCCCGAAGCAAACCACCCGTTTTGTCGTTAAACCCGGGGTAAAAATACTGTTGCGTCCAGCCCTGAGCTGCGCCGCTGTGGTGCACATAGGGTAGGGTGTGGGCGCGCTCGGCGAAAGATTCCGCCGTCAAATACTCCAAATTCAGCCAAACCGGTTTTTTTGCTGATAACGACTCTAAAGCAGTGTAATTTTCGGCTGTAGACGGCGTATTTATTGTAATATTTGCTATTAAATTTATAGCAAATTCACAATCAAACGTATCTAGTAACACGTCGCCAAGGGCTGAATTAGTATCTTTTGGAATACCATTTTTACAGTTGATGACTTCCACATTCGCGAAACCACCAGGCGCCATCCAAGCCAGCGGCGACACATCATCCACCCACAGCCGCACCGCTCGCCCACGAGCCGCCAAATTACAAGCCAGCCGCCAGCAAACCCCAATATCGCCAAAGTTATCGACGACGTTGCAGAAAATATCCCATTTTGATTTGGGTGCGGGTAACGAAACAGCCGATTCCATAAATCAAATCAAATCATCCAGTTGTACAACCGTCAATCCGTCGCTTGATTTGATGCCGTGATCGTTGGTTAAAAAATAGGCGCAGCCATGTTTTTGAGCTGTCGCTACGTGTATTGCATCGATCAGCTTCATTTTGCGCTGACCGGCTAGCATGGCTGCCATGTCGAATAAATCGTTGGCATGTTCGGCGACGGTTAAAAAGTGTTTTTGTGCGAAGAAGTTTTTGAAGTTGGCGATCAATGCCGCATCACCGTTGCGATAGGGTTGAATCATGACCTCTGCCACTGCTATCGCACCCGTGATGGCAAATATTTTTTGATTGAAACAAGCTTCAAAAATAGGCGCAACTGCAGGAAAATAAGTATCGTGCCGATCTAAAAAGAAAATAAATGCATTGGTGTCAATATAAAGACGCTGCCCAGCCAATTTGGCTAGGCATTGCTCTATTTTGGAGGCGGGTTTAGGTGTAGCCATCAATTATCTTGCCCAATCATCTGTCCCAATCGCTGCGCAGTTTTTTAACACTCGCAGTGACAGCTTCTGGTGTTTTGCCCCATAAACCTCGACCAACGCCTGCAAACGCCATCACATCGACGGGTTTGTTGTTTGTTTTTAGGGGCGAAATGATGATGCTGCCATTGACGTAGGAAACCTCCAACTTGTCATCAAGCTGTATGTTTGCAGCACGGACAATACTCGCCGGCAGGGTGACCTGATGTTTGGGACGCATACGAATTTCTAGCATGGCATTCTCCTAAGGGCAAAAGTTGGAAGTTGGATTTATGAAATTATATCTAACTTTTCTATTTTTGCAATGCAAATCGTCCACAAAATAGCTTCACAATACAGGCTTATGCCAGACCTGCCACCTCAATTACCCCCAAATATCGACGAAATCACCGGTTTGCCGATCGCCGCAAAGCCGCATTCTGACGCGCTGTTGGCCGAAGTGGCGGCTTTGTCGGCGTTGCCTGGGGTTTACCGGTATTTTGATGCAAACGGGGATTTGCTCTATGTGGGCAAGGCGATCAACCTGAAGCGGCGCGTTTCCAGCTATTTCCAAAAAGACCACGGCGGTACGCGCACGGGGCACATGGTTGGCAAAATTGTGCGGATGGAGACGACGGTGGTGCGCTCTGAGGCCGAGGCGCTGCTGCTGGAAAACAACCTGATCAAGACGCTGAGCCCGAAGTACAACATCTTGTTTAGGGACGACAAGAGCTATCCGTATTTGAAGATCACCAGCCAAACCTTCCCGCGCATGGCCTATTACCGGGGTGCGGTGGATAAAAAGCACAGCTACTTTGGCCCCTACCCTAACGGTTGGGCGGTGAAAGAGTCTATTTTGTTGCTGCAAAAGGTGTTCATGCTGCGCACCTGCGAAGATTCGGTGTTTGCGAACCGCACACGGCCATGCTTGCTGTACCAAATCAAGCGTTGCTCAGGGCCCTGCGTGCCAAGTTTGACCAAAATCACCCCACAAGCTTATGGCCAAGACGTGCAGCATGCCGAGCAGTTTTTACGGGGTGAAACGCAAGTTGTCATGCAAACGCTGGAAGCGCAGATGATGGCTTGCTCGGATCAACTGCAGTTTGAAATGGCGGCAGAGCTGCGTGACCGGATTGCGGCGCTGTCGAATATCTTGCACCAGCAATCGGTCGAAACCACGGGGTCAGACAAAGATGTGGATATTTTGGCGGTGAAAGTGCAGGGCGGCAAAGCCTGTGTCAACTTGGCGATGGTGCGCGGAGGGCGGCATTTGGGCGATAGGCAGTATTTCCCGGTGCATGTGGAAGATGC
>JAYUCJ010000147.1:0-25833 GCA_043740415.1 Polaromonas sp.
GTCATAGAGGTGGTAGATCAATAATCATGCCAATTTTCGCACAAGTAACGCACTTTTAACTCATTTTTACACTTTCTTGCAACACTTTAGACCACAACGTGCTTAGACCGTGGGTAGACAAACTTGTGCAAACCCATCAGCTTAGGCGCAACAAACGGCATCCAGCTGGCGTGTTTTTGCGACAACCTGTCCGCCACCGCCCACCAGGCACTGGGGTTCAAGCCCATGCCCACATGGCTGGCGAATACCTCGATATTCTCGGTGTGCGGGTTCACATGACAAGGCGCTTGAATGCTGCCTTGCCAAGCGACCACGCCGTCCGTGCGCGAAAAAATACTGGTCGTCGGCACCGTGGGTGCCATCGGCAAGTCATATTGCGTGTGTTCAATAGCGCTGTTGCGCCTCGTAGCCAGTTCGTAAATACGCCAAGCATTGGTCGATTTGGGCGATCCGGCAAAGGGCGTACCCAGCGTGATGACGCAATGCACCATGTCAGGCATCATTTTGGCCAGCTCGCGGGCGTAAACACCGCCCAAGCTCCAGCCCACCAAGCTGACTTTGCGCCCCGTTGCTTCGAAAGCCTGCCGGATTTGCTGCTGCGCCGCGTCTAAAACACCAGCTCGCGGCCCCAAGTTCAGCCCTTGGCCCCAGCCCTGCGTCGCATAGCCCAACGAGTCTAAATACTTGCGCAACGGCACCGTGCTGATGTCGCCAGCACTCAAGCCCGGAAACACAATCACATGCGTGCCATCACCAGCAGCATCGCATTTAGGCGCACGCTTCAACGCAAGCCAAGCTGGCACCACCGCGCCAAACTCCCAAAATGCCCGAAATTCAAGGGCTAAAAGTACCAGATTCGGCGGGGCTACATCGTGCAAGGGCACGTAAGGTTTGGGCATATCGAGAGGCTGCATATTGGGGTAAGTTGTTTCTCTGTAACGTACAGTAGCAGACTTGCAAAAAGCTGTCTTGGCTAAAAGACGCATTTGCTACGGGTAAACGTTTAAAACAGCACTTTTCGGCTGCTTTTAGAGGCGGCACTCTGAATTTGCGTCGCGTGGGGGACGTGGGGTGTGCGGGTAAATACTGATTAAATCGATATTTAAGTGCTATTTATGGCTCTAGCTATCGTATTTATTGTCTTAGGTGCTATCGAAAATATAGTATTTTTAAGCGACTTCTCGAATCAAACAATCCGCTGAAATCCCCAAACCTGCATGCAAACGCCGCACCATCAGCAGGCTCAAAGGGCGTTTCTTGCTGAGCACTTCATAAACGCGGTTTAAGCCGCCAATCATGGGTTGCAAATCTTTGGGTTTCAAACCTTGCTGCTCCATCCTGAATTTAATGGCTTCTATGGGGTCGGGTAATTCGAGTTTGTAGTGTTTGGCCTCAAAAGCTTCTACCAAAGCGCCCAACACTTCTAGCCGATCAGCCTGTTCAGTGCCCACGACAGGGTCCATATCAATCAAGGCTGAGACTTCTTTGAGTGCAGCTTTGTAATCTGTTTGGGTATGGATGGGATGGATATTCATAGCCTTTTCCTTTTAATTCAATTCAACTGTGTCCGCATCAATCGCGTCGTATTGCTTATGTGTGCCAATGAACTTCACAAATACAAATTTCGTTTGATAAGCCACTGAAACAATCAATCGGTAATCATTGCCTTTGATATTGAACACAACGCGCCGACTTTTCAACACACTGGCGCTGGCGTAAGCAGCTTTGATGTCGGCTGGCTGCGCCCAATTAGCCTTTTTTACCTCATCGCACCAAGCCAGTACAGCTTGCTTTGCCAACGGATGCTTGGCGGTGAAGGCAAGCAAAGGTGGTAGTGAAACAAGGTGCATATCGCTATTTTAGTCCCTATTTGGGACTGATTGAAGTTAAATCTCACCCCTTCAACGGACTCCTCCTCCCCAAATCCTCCATATAGTTCTCAATCGCTTGCCCTTCGCGGTCCAGAAAGCGTTGGACGGCTTCTGCGAAGGCGGGGTGGGCTAGCCAGTGGGCGCTGGTGGCTTTGATGGGGAGCAGGGCTCGGGCCATTTTGTGTTCGCCCTGTGCGCCGCCTTCAAAGCGTTGGTAGCCGTGCTGGATGCACCATGCTATGGGTTGGTAGTAGCAAGTTTCGAAGTGCAGGCAGTCGACGCGTTCTAGAGCGCCCCAGTAGCGGCCGTAGGCGATTTTCTCGACGGATTTGGGGGTATTTTCTTCAATTTGATCGTTTTGAGTGCCGATTATGGCTGTAGCCGGCGTATTTATTGCCTGAGGCGCTATTAAATATTTGAGATATTTGATGTTAAGGCCAACAGGCCACAGTGATGCCACGTTTCACCGCGACTTTTCGCAAATCTTGGTCCAAAGTGGCAAGGGAGCAGCCTAGGCTTTCGGCAAGTAGCAAATAACTGGCATCGTAAGCTGAAAGATTGTCTTCAAACGCCCTCAGTGTTAACTGTTTTGTGGCACTCGTGTTTTCTGGTGGCACAACTGTTGCAGCCAGGTCTTCAATCAAGTCAAAACATGTTGCACATTCTGCTTTGCCGATGACTTTCGCTTTCAGTGCGCGTGAAATAACATTCGCCGCTTCCGCAACAAACAGCGCAGGCACGTAGACATCATGCGTTTCAACCAAGCCAGCTACTTTGATAGCATAGTCTCTGTCTGCCTCAGAGCCATCATTGAACAACCACCGCATTACCACAGAGTTATCAATAACTAGCTTCACTTACGGCCTTCCATCAAGGCTGCTGTAATGTCAAATGTAGGCGTCGTTGCGCTGGCCATGTGGTTTGCTACGCGATTTGCAAACCCAAGTTTTGATGATGCTTTTTGGATAGGCACCAACTGCGCCACAGGCACCCCCCTGACCGTGATTTCAAACCTCGCACCCGTTTGCACCGCTTTGACATACTCAGAAAACTTATTTTTCACTTCCGCCAATTGCACTTGTGACATGGCTTACTCCTTAAAGACAATAGCATTTTATCAAGTGATGGCTATTTGTCTAGCTAGGTGGTTAAGTTGGGCGTGCTACCGAGTATGATCGCATCAAGCGTGTAGCGACTGTCGTGCGATATCTGGCGCGATAGAAACAATTTTTAAAAGCGCTGCTGCTGGGCCAGTGGGTGTGCGTCGGTGTTGCTCCCAGTTTTGTAGCGTTTTGATGCTCACGCGCATCAAACTGGCGAACTCGCTTTGGGTCAAACCCACGCCTTCGCGCACAGCTTTAGCGTCTGGCGCTTCCATGAGGAAGCGGCGCGAAGGCTTCATGTCGCCTTTGGCGATTGCTTTAGCCTCTTTCAGGCTTTGCACCAAGTCGTTGAATAGGTTTTCTTCCATGCTCATAACTCCTTCACAAAATCTCGCAATAATGCGGTTTCCACTGCTGTTAGAGTGTCTTTTTTGGATTTCGGGTAAGCCATCAGCATGTAGATGAGATGGTCGTCCTTGATCTAGTAATAAATCACCCTGATTCCCCCGCTTTTGCCACGCCCTTGCGCAGCGTGGCGCACCTTACGAATACCACCACCGTCTTTGATAATGTCACCGCGCTGCGGGTTCTCTAACAGCGCGTTTTGCAGGCTATGGTATTCATCATCACTGAGCAGCTCCACAATCAGTCGCGTGAAAGTTGGGGTTTCAATAAATTCCATGCTGCGATTATACGCCAATGGCGTATGTAACAATGGGCTGCAAGAGATGTCGTAGTGGAAGTAGGTGTCAGAGGTTTGGGCACTGGCGGTGGCAGTGAATGTGCAGAAAGTGAAGAGGAACGCTAGGAAGATGGCGTGTAGGGGGCGAAACATGGGGTAACTTGGGTAAATGTAAGTTTCAGCATAATTTAGAGAGAAGTTTGGCTGTAGCCGGCGTATTTATTGCCTAAGCAGCTATGAAAGAAATAGTAATTTAATTTCCATAAAATCGACATATTAGTGAAAAAAAAGACTTTTACCTTCCTTTTGAAACATATCAATCATTGCATCGTGTCCGAGCGTGTTTCGACATTCGAGCTCTTTTTTACTAAGAGGCAATACCAGCATAAAGCGAACCTCTTGGCCAGTGATGGTCGTAACAGGGGGAATTGATTGCAGAATATCGGCAGTGGCAATAGGCATCAAAATTGTCGCATGGGGTATGAACTCAGCCACCTCCGAGGCGTGAGGCTGGCCTGCGACTTCCCCCAATTGCATATGCATCATATTCTCTCGCTCGTAATCTTCCAAATTGGCAAGCAGCCTCGCCACTTCCATTTCCTGACCTCTAGTCAATGCGACGAAAACTGTATTTGTGTACCGAGGCAAGGTCGCAACGAGGAAGACTGCTTCGTCGACATCCTCAACAACTCCAACGACCGCATTAAATTTACCGAGAAAATCTCCCGAGAGTGTGAACTCCAGAGGCGTTACAGGGTCGCGTAGTTTTGCGTACTCAAATAATAGCGAAACAATCGCATATTGAAGTTTGTTTAAATTTGGCGATGGGTTCATAGCACTATTCTTTAGTAAATCCATTTGGTGCAGCCCAATTACCAAGGCCTGGCTCATTGCTCAGTTCCTTAGCATGCTTACCCCCTGGCCCACGATTGCATTGCGTGCATGCTCCCGTTAAATTGTTTTCCGCATTTGCCCGCTTTGTAGCCTCTGCTTTACTCAACGTACCAGCGTTTACATCATCAGCGTAAGACTTGAGGGACTTAATATGGTCTACCTCGTTTGCAGGTCTAATGGTGCAGTATGTGCAATTACCTCCATTTTCAGCCAATTTACCCGCACGAGCAGCTTGAAAATTTGCTTGTCCAGCGACGCGCAACTCTGTTGCTGTCACTTTAGCAGCCAACCCTTCTGCAGCAGAAATTCCTCCACCTGCTGTCCCAGTTGCAATTTCCGCCCCAACAGTTGCCGCCGCTGCCAACCCAGCCTGCCTCTGTGCCACCCACATCGAAGCACGTACCGCCGCATAAACGATGACTGGAACTGGAATCCGTCCATCTGGATCCACAAACTTATACGGATTATTATTCGCATAAGCATAGCGGTTAAAGCTATGAATATTAGCTTCTTGAAACCCCACCGGGTCTATACCCATGAAACGGCCAATCACTGGGTCGTAATACCTGGCGCCCATGTAAGACAAGCCGGTACTGGCATCAAACGGGCTGCCTGCGTAGCCTATTTTGTTGGTGCCGTTGCGGCTTGGAACTTCATTGCGTGTCTTTTCGCCATAGGGTTTATAGCCTTCTTTCCAAACCACGTTGCCAGCGGCATCGGTGGCCACCATGGGGCTGCCTGAAATATCGTTGTGGAAGTAGGTGACTGTGGCGCCGGCGGGTTGGGCGAGGGCGGGCAGACTTATGAGAAGGCTAATGGCTAAGCCTCTCAAAAAATATAATGTGCCATTTGGTACTAAACGCATGATTGAAATTAGGTATTTCATAAATTGATTCCAAAACTAATGATTAAAATTAATAGTTTTAATCTGAAAGAAGCAAGGTAATAATTGGCATTAACCACGATAAATCAGGCGCAACCGTAACTATAAAGTTTAGCGCGGGTGACTGTGTATTTGTGGTTGCACATGCTGTTCAATAATTTCAAAACTAAATCTCACCCTTTCAACGGACTCCGCCTCCCCAAATCCTCCATATAGTTCTCAATCCCTTGCCCTTCGCGGTCTAGAAAGCGTTGGACGGCGTCCGAAAAAGCGGGGTGGGCTAGCCAGTGGGCGCTGGTGGCTTTGATGGGGAGCAGGGCTCTTGCCATTTTGTGTTCGCCTTGCGCGCCGCCTTCAAAGCGGTGGTAGCCGTGGTTGATGCACCATTCAATCGGCTGGTAGTAGCAAGCTTCAAAATGCAGGCAATCGACGCGTTCTAGTGCGCCCCAGTAGCGGCCATAGGCGATTTTTTCGTCGATATTGCCTAAATTTACGTTAAATGGCTCATTTTGAGTGCTATTCATGCCTCTAGCCGGCGTATTTATTGCCTGAACAGCTACTAAACTTGTAGCAATAGGCGTGCCGTCGCGCTCTGCTGTGAAGAGCAGCCAGTTCTCGGGCATGGTAGTTTGCATCTGCTTGAAGAAGTCGCGGCTCAGATATGGGGCGTTACCGTGCTCCCAGTAGGTGCGTTCGTAGCAGCGGTAGAAGAAATCCCAGTCCGTGTCGCTAATATCTGCGCCTAGCGACCAGCGGAAGGTGACGCCGGCCTCCAAGACTTTGCGGCGTTCGGCGCGGATTTTTTTGCGTTTGTCTTGCGCCATCGTGGCTAGGAAGGCATCGAAATCTGCGTAATTGCCTGATTTATTAGTCCAATGGAACTGGACGGTGTGGCGCAGCATCAATTTTTCGGCTTTGCAGGTTTCTACGTCTTCATCACTGCAAAACAGCAGGTGCAGGGACGATAAATTTTCCTTTTCACACCACGCAATCACCGCTTTGAGGAGGATTTGCCGCGAATCCGCATCCCGCGCCAGCAGCCGCGAGCCAGGAACGGGGGTGAAGGGCGGGGCGATGAGGGCTTTGGGGTAGTAGGGCAGGCCGTGTTGCTGGTAGGCGTTGGCCCAGCTGTGGTCGAAGACGAATTCGCCGTAGGAATGGTCTTTGAGGTAGAGCGGGCAGGCGGCTTGCAGTTGATCGCCTTGCCACAGGGTGAGGAAACGCGGTGTCCATCCTGTTTCTGGGCAGGCACTACCGCTTTGGTACATCGCCGCCAGATACTCGTACCGTAGGAAGGGGCTGGGATGGCTTTGCTGAGCGAGCAGGGCATTCCACTCGGTGGCATCAACCTCTAGCGGCGAGGCGTGTTCGCGAATGACATAATCGAGTGAATTAGAGTTGTTTTTCAATGACATTTACCAGAGATTGTTCATTCGAGCCGTCATTCCCGCGAAGGCGGGAATCCACAAGCGCCACGATGGATTCCCGCCTTTGCGGGAATGACAGTGCTTGAGCTACGAGATTATCTCGATTTATATATATTTTTATCAATATGACACTCAAAATCTGCGTCGCCCAATTAAATCTCATTGTTGGTGATTTGCACGGCAATGCGCAAAAAATGATCACAGCCGCGCACGAGGCTTACGAAAACGGCGCGCGGCTGCTGCTGACGCCTGAATTGTCCATCTGCGGCTACGCGGCAGAAGACCTGTTTTTGCGCCCCGCTTTCGTCTCTGCCTGCCATGATGCCGTGAAAATGGTCGCCAACGCTTGCGCAGGGTTAAAAGGCATGGTCGTGGTCGTCGGCCACCCGACGGGCGGTGACGAGCGCAGCAAGTCGGTGGCGATTCAGCGGCGCTTTAACGCAGCCAGCGTCATCAGCGAAGGGCGTATTCTGGAAACCTACGCCAAACGCGAGCTGCCGAACTACCAGGTGTTTGACGAACGGCGCTATTTCACCCCAGGGCAGGGCGTTTGCGTGTTTCAAGTCGGCGAGCCTGGAAATCAAGTCAGTGTGGGCTTACTTATCTGCGAAGACGCTTGGTTTGCCGAGCCCGCGCAGCTGGCTTTGGAGGCGGGCGCGCAGGTGCTGGCTGTCATCAACGCCTCGCCTTTCCACGTCGGCAAAGGCGGCGAGCGGGTGCAGCGCATGGCAGATCGCGTCAAAGCCACGGGTTTGCCGCTGATTTACGCGCACTTGGTCGGCGGGCAGGATGAGGTGGTGTTTGACGGTGGCTCGTTTGCGTTGAATGCGAATGGGGAGCTGGTGGCTAGGGCGGAGAATTTTATAGAAAAATTGCTCTATATCGGTGTAAATACCCATGAAAATACCTCTAAAAATGCATCAAAAATGGATGTAGACGGCGTATATATTGCATATAGCGCTATTGATTTAGTAGTAAATGAGGTGAATGGCAAGAAGGATGACATCGCCCCGCTACGCAGCGACGAGGCTGATTTGTGGGACGCGTTGGTGCTGGGCATTCGAGATTATTTGGGTAAAAACGGCTTTCCGGGCGCGATACTAGGTCTGTCGGGTGGTATCGACTCGGCGCTGGTCTTGGCGTTGGCAGTGGACGCTTTGGGCAAAGACAAGGTCCGCGCTGTGATGATGCCGTCGCCCTACACCGCAGATATCAGCTGGATAGACGCCCGCGAGATGGCGCAGCGCATGGGCGTGCGCTATGACGAAATATCCATCGTGCCCGAGTTTGAGGCGTTCAAAGCCAGCTTGGTGGGCGAATTCAAGGGCTTGGCCGAGGACACAACCGAAGAGAATATCCAAGCGCGGATTCGTGGCACGCTGTTGATGGCGCTGTCCAACAAATTTGGCAGCATGGTGCTGACGACGGGTAACAAGTCTGAAATGGCAACGGGTTACTGCACGCTGTATGGCGACATGGCTGGTGGCTTTGCAGCTATCAAAGACATCGCAAAGACCACCGTTTTCAAGCTCTGCCTGTGGCGCAACCAGAACGACCCGAACGGCACGGGCAGCAACCCCATCCCCGAGCGCATCATCACCCGCCCGCCCAGTGCCGAGCTGCGCGCCGACCAAAAAGACCAAGACAGCCTGCCGCCCTACGAGGTGCTGGACGCGATTTTGGAGCGTTATATGGAAAACGACCAGAGCATTGCTGAAATCTTGGCGGCTGGTTTTGCGCCGGCGGATGTGCAGCGTGTCACGCATCTGATCAAAATCAACGAACACAAACGCCGCCAAGCGCCGATTGGCATTCGCGTCACGCACCGTAGCTTTGGTAAGGATTGGCGGTATCCGATTACTAGCAAGTTCAGAGCTTAGAGAGTGTTTGGGGATTAGCGGCGAATAGCGCCTAGAATGTTACAGTTAGCCAACGATTTAGCCATTTTTTCAGTTTTTAAGAAAGTACGCCATGAAACTCATCACCGCCATTCTCAAACCTTTCAAACTAGAAGAAGTCCGCGAAGCTTTGGCTGAATGCGGTGTGACGGGTTTAACGGTGACCGAAGTCAAAGGTTTTGGCCGTCAAAAAGGCCACACCGAGCTGTACCGGGGTGCGGAGTACGTGGTCGACTTTTTGCCGAAAGTCAAAGTCGAGGTGGTGGTGAAGACTGCCGATTTAGATTTGTGCGTTGACGCCATCGTCAAAGCCGCTCGCACAGGCAAAATCGGCGACGGCAAGATTTTTGTCACCAGCGTCGAGCGCGTGGTGCGTATCCGCACGGGTGAGCAGGACGAAGTTGCGGTCTAAGCCGTCGTTTTAAATTTAGAAATTTAAAGACAAAAGCGCTGCAGCAATGCAGCCGCCCATACGCCGCCGCACAGCAGCAGGCTGAGCAGCACAGCGGCGCTGCCCATGTCTTTGGCGCGTTTTGACAGGGCATGCCACTCGGGGCTGATGCGGTCGATAGCGGTTTCAATGCCGGTGTTGAGCAGCTCGACAATCATTACGATCAATACCGTGCCCGCTAAAAGCGCAGTTTCCACCCAGTTGTCACCCAGCCAAAAAGCCAGTGGTACGAGCAAGAATGCTGCCATGGTCTCTTGCCGGAAAGCGGTTTCGCCCCAGCCAGCCATCAAGCCTTGAATAGAATAACCGCCTGCGTGAATAATGCGGTTCAAGCCGGTGCGGGCTTTTTGCGGGTTGGCCGTTGCGGTGTTGTTTGGGTCGCTAGTGTTGTTGTTTGTAGGCTGCATGCCGCGATTATCAACTATCGGCTCAGTGGCTTGGAGTCAATCAAACGCGTGCCTGCCCACACATCGTGCCAAAACTGTTGCTGCGGCTGAAAGCGGCTCAGCAAGGCGTACACCCACACCCAGCCGATCATGAGCAAAGCGGTTTCACCACCGCTGAGCGAAAATGGTGCAAGTGCTGCCAGCGGTGGCAAGAGCCAAATCCAGCTGAGCACATAGCGCGCCAAAGCGCGCAATTGGGTGATAGGTTGACCGGTCGTGGAGACGACGCGGATGTTCCACGTTTTCATCGCCAAGGTTTGCCCTTTGGCCCAAAACCACGTGAAGTAGATGCCGAAAATAAGGAACAGGAAGGCTTGCAGGGCATGACGGTTGTTGAGCGCATGGCGCGTTTGGCTGAGGGTGCCAAACAGATAGCCGGCGATAAAAACAACGCCAAACATCAGCAAACCCTCGTACAGCCAGCAGGCCATGCGGCGCTTCAAGCTGGGTGTTTGCATGTCCGACAGTAAAACGTTCCCAGCCGGAACACCCCAATCGTCTTGGTTGACGTCTGGGTTGCTCATTTGATCGTAGATTTGTCAGCTTTCGGTGTGCTGTCGACCAATTTATTTTTAGCAACAGGTTTTACCGCAGTAGCCGCGCCTGTGGGTTGCGGAGCAACGTTGATATTTGCCAGAGCTTCTTTGGTCTCAGGCGGTAGCGCCTTGTAGCTTTCCCATTTGGCTTGTTTGTCGCTAGCTGTCAATGTTTTGGTTTGCGCAAAATTGATGCGAGCTTGCTCGCGTTGTTTTGTGCTCAAACCAGCCCATTCCGTCATGCGACCGTGCAGTTTTGTTTTGTCCTCTGTGCTGAAATGCGCAAAATTAGCTGAAACCGCAAGCCATTTGCGCTTGTGGCCTTCTGTCAAGCTTGCCCAGTTGATAGACAAAGGCTGAAGCGCAGTTTTTTGAGCTGGCGTCAATTTATCCCATGTATCTGCAGGTGGTTTTACAATTTTTGCTGCAGCAACGACAGGTTTTACAGCTTGCGTTGCGTTGGCAGATGATGTCGCTGTCGTTGTCGTGGTGTTTTGTGCGGTCACCAAGCTCGCAAAGGCAACAAGCGCTGCAACAAGCGCGCTTGATAGTCCTAATTTAACTAGTTTTGCTTTGGCCTGCATATCAAAAAATCAATAGCTTTTATTGACCAGCGTTCTCGCCTGGGTGAGTGGCGTTGTAGTCTGCGTGCAATTTCAAAAATTGCGCAAAACCAGCGTCAGCATAAGCTGCCGGCGGTAAGTCGTCAACCAACAGGGCTGAATCAACTTCAGCCAATTCGTTGGCACGCAGGTCGTTTTGAATCACAGAGATGGCGATCAAACCAACAACCAAGGCGATCAAGGGAAGAAAAGAAGCCAATCGATTCCACAAATTCAGGCCTTCGTCCCCAAAGCTCATGGTCGCAGAGCCTCCTGATCCATAGACTGCTGTAGCAGATTTGGTAGACGAGACGAGCTGCGTGCGCTTACGATTGGTGACGGCTTGTTGGCGTGCAACGCGCAGGCGCTCAGAGATGTCGTGCGGCAATTCGGTGTTGCCTGAAGAGAGGCGAGCGGCAAGTTTTAGGCCGAATCGGTCTTGGGCTAATTGCGCTGAAAATGGTGCGGAATCAAGCGATTCAATGCGAGATAAGTTGTAATTTATGCTGTTCATAGTTGTATTCCTCGAGCTTTCAAGGCTTTGGCTAGTGCCGCCACAGCTCTGGAACAGTGCGTTTTCACGCTACCCTCAGAGCATCCCATAGCAGCAGCAGTCTCGGCCACATCAAGCTCCTCCCAATAACGCATGAGGAAGGCTTCTCGTTGACGCGCTGGCAATTCTTGTATTTCTGCCTCGATTTCGCGGAAAGTTTGAGCTCGACTCGTCGCAGACTCAGCACTTTCCGTGCCATCTGAGTCATTTTTCAGCTCTAAAGTTTCCAAAATATCGAAATCGCCGTCATCTCCAGCCGATTCAAAGTCACTGAAGTTGGAGAAAACCGCTCTTTGGGTCTTTTGGCGTCTGAACCAGTCTAGCGTGCAATTCGACAAAATGCGCTGGAACAGCATGGGCAACTCATTTGGCGGTTTGTCGCCGTAATGTTCCGCCAGCTTCATCATGCTGTCTTGCACAATGTCTAGCGCAGATTCTTCGTTGCGAACGTGGTAAATCGAGCGTTTGAAGGCACGTTTTTCAACGCTTTTCAGAAAATCAGAGAGTTCTTGTTCAGTTGCCAAGTGTTTTAGGTCGTTTTTGACCTTCGCTTCATGTCGGTTTGTCTTTGTTTTTAGTTGTCATCACCTAATTACGAGGTGGTTACAACGTCTTAGACGGGGATTATGGCATTTCAAAGCTTTAAAAATGGTGCAAATCAAGAATTGTCAAGATTTTTACGTAAGGAAGTGCGATAATGCGACCTGCAAGTCAAACAGCAAACGGGTCACAACAGGGCGCTACAACAGGGCGTTCATGGTTGCTGGCCTCAAGTCCCGACGCGGCTCCACAAGAGCTCAGTGAAGGGGCACCCAAGGTATTTCGTTAGAGAAATTCACAAAGGTTTACGCAAAGGATCCATCATGGAAATCAACCAAGCTGAAATATCAGCCGCTACAGCAGCAACAACTGCTACAGCACCTTCAAAATCTGACCATCCGAACGTGCCCGAACTTCGTGGTGCGGAAATATTGGTCAAATCACTTCAAGCGGAAAACGTCAAATTCATTTGGGGTTACCCCGGTGGTGCCGTGTTGCACATTTATGACGCGCTCTATAAACAAGAGACCATGCAGCACATACTGGTGCGCCATGAGCAAGCTGCCGTTCACGCTGCGGATGGCTATGCGCGCGCTACGGGTGATGTAGGCGTTGCTCTGGTCACCTCTGGCCCAGGCGCGACCAATGCCGTCACCGGTATTGCGACGGCGTATATGGACAGCATCCCGATGGTCATCATCACCGGCCAAGTGCCAACGCACGCTATCGGCTTAGACGCTTTCCAAGAGTGCGACACCATCGGCATTACCCGCCCCATCGTCAAGCACAACTTTCTGGTCAAAGACGCACGCGATTTGGCAGAGACCATGAAAAAGGCTTTCCACATCGCGCGTAGCGGCCGACCTGGCCCGGTGGTGGTGGACATTCCTAAAGACGTTTCATTCAACAAGGTGCCGTACCACGGCTACCCAGAAAGCGTTGAAATGCGCGCCTACAACCCGGTGCGCAAAGGCCACAGTGGGCAAATTCGCAAAGCGCTGATGTTGTTGTTGAAAGCGAAACGCCCGTACATCTATACCGGCGGCGGTGTGTTGTTGAGCAATGCCAGCGCCGAACTGCGCATCTTGGCAGACATGCTTGGCTTCCCTTGCACCAATACCTTGATGGGTTTGGGCGCGATTGCTGCGAGCGACCCTAAATTCTTGGGTATGCTGGGTATGCACGGCACGTTTGAAGCCAACAACGCCATGCAAAGCGCGGATGTGGTCTTGGCAGTCGGCGCTCGTTTTGACGACCGCGTGATTGGTAATCCCAAGCATTTTGCGCAAGTTGAGCGCAAGATCATTCATATCGACATCGATCCATCCAGCATTTCCAAGCGCGTGAAAGTTGATATCCCTATCGTAGGCGATGTCAAAGAAGTGTTGTTAGAGATGATCGCGATGATCAAAGAAGGCTCTTTGAAGCCTGATACCACTGCTTTAGGCGAGTGGTGGAGCACGATTGAGACATGGCGAAAACGCGATTGCATGAAGTACGACCACGGCAAAGGCGATGTCATCAAGCCGCAATACGTGATCGAGACTTTGTGCAATATGACCAAGGGCGAAGAGACCTACATCACGTCAGACGTGGGTCAACACCAAATGTGGGCAGCGCAATATTACAAGTTTGAAGAGCCGCGTCGCTGGATCAACTCAGGCGGTTTGGGCACCATGGGTGTGGGCATTCCATACGCTATGGGCATCAAATTAGCCAAGCCTGACAAAGAAGTGTTTTGCGTGACGGGTGAAGGCTCAGTGCAGATGTGTATTCAAGAGCTGTCAACGTGCTTGCAATACAACACGCCGATCAAAATCGTGTCCTTGAACAACCGCTACCTCGGCATGGTGCGCCAGTGGCAAGAAATTGACTACGAAGGCCGTTATAGCCACAGCTACATGGACGCGTTGCCTAACTTCGTGAAGTTGGCTGAAGCCTACGGCCACGTTGGTATGTTGATCGAGTCACCAGCCGATGTTGAGCCCGCATTGCGTGAAGCACGCAAGCTGAAAGATCGCACGGTGTTCATGGACTTCCGTACCGACCCGACCGAGAACGTGTTTCCGATGGTCAAAGCCGGCATGGGTATTGACCAGATGCTTTTGGGTTCTGAAGATTTGTAATTTTCACAATCATTCTTCACAACATTTTTTTGAATCTATTGCCCGCCAAGTCTGCACATTACCGTGTGCGGGGGAGGGCGGCGAAAAGAGGAAATTATTCACATGAAACACATCATTGCAGTATTACTTGAGAACGAACCCGGCGCTTTGTCGCGCGTGGTGGGTTTGTTTTCCGCCCGTGGCTACAACATCGAGTCGCTTACCGTCGCACCGACGGAAGACCCGACTTTGTCACGCATGACGATTCAAACCTCTGGTTCAGATGACGTGATTGAACAAATCACCAAGCATTTGAACCGCCTCATTGAAGTCGTCAAAGTGGTTGATTTGACTGAAGGTGCTTACACCGAGCGCGAGTTGATGATGGTCAAAATCCGCGCTGTTGGCAAAGAGCGCGAAGAAGTCAAACGCATGGCTGACATCTTCCGTGGCCGCATCATTGACGTGACCGATAAGAGCTACACCATTGAGCTGACTGGTGACCACGACAAAAACGATGCTTTCTTGGAAGCCATCGACAAATCAGCGATTCTGGAAACCGTGCGCACAGGCCCTAGCGGTATCGGGCGCGGCGAGAGAATCCTAAAAGTCTAAACTTCGCGTTTAAAATGCGAAGGTACCTAATTTTTTATAACAAAGTTACCACCCCCTTTTTTAACGGAGATTGAGATGAAAGTTTATTACGACAAAGACTGCGACCTGAGCCTGATCAAAGGTAAAACTGTTGCGATTATTGGCTACGGCAGCCAAGGTCACGCACATGCGCAAAATTTGAACGACAGCGGCGTTAAAGTTGTGGTCGGTTTGCGCAAAGGTGGTGCTTCATGGCCCAAAGTCGCCAAAGCTGGCTTGCAAGTCGCTGAAGTGGCTGATGCCGTCAAAGCGGCAGATATTGTGATGATTTTGCTCCCCGACGAGCAAATCGGCTCCGTGTACACCAATGACATCGAACCCAACATCAAGCAAGGCGCTTCATTGGTGTTTGCCCACGGTTTCAACGTGCATTACGGCTTGGTCAACCCACGTGCTGACTTGGATGTGTGGATGGTTGCGCCGAAGGCTCCTGGCCACACGGTGCGCGGTACCTACGCCCAAGGCGGCGGTGTGCCCCACCTGATTGCGATCCACAAAGACAATTCTGGTAAAACCAAAGAATTGGCGATGAGCTACGCGATGGCCAATGGTGGCGGCAAAGCCGGCATCATTGAAACCAACTTCCGCGAAGAAACAGAAACCGACTTGTTCGGTGAGCAAGCCGTGTTGTGCGGCGGTACGGTTGAACTCATCAAAGCAGGTTTTGAGACCTTGGTCGAAGCCGGCTACGCGCCTGAAATGGCCTATTTCGAGTGCTTGCACGAGCTGAAATTGATTGTGGACATGATCTATGAAGGCGGCATCGCCAACATGAACTACTCCATCTCCAACAACGCAGAGTATGGCGAGTACGTGACCGGTCCAAACATCGTGACCGCAGCGACCAAAGAAGCCATGCGCAAGTGCTTGAAAGACATCCAGACGGGCGAATATGCCAAGAGCTTCATCTTGGAAAACAAAGCCGGTGCGCCAACGCTCATCAGCCGCCGCCGTTTGACCGCTGAGCACCAGATCGAGCAGGTCGGTGAGAAATTGCGCGCCATGATGCCTTGGATTGCTAAAAACAAGCTGGTTGACCAGACGCGTAACTAAGCCTGCATCAGTAAGTTCAGATGGTATGAACTAATAAATAAAAAGGTCACTTCGGTGGCCTTTTTATTTTGCTATATTTTTAATAGCACGATTGGCAATAAATACGCCGGCTACAGCCATATTTGGCATATATTTCGATGGTTGTTTGGATAAATTATCATGCATGATGGCGTTGACACTGTAAAAGAGACCACAGACGAGTCGCACGTGAATTTGCACTTGCGGAAACGGCGTAAAGGCATTTTTATTTTGCCGAATTTGTTCACGCTTGCAGCCTTGTTTGGTGGCTTTTACGCCATCGTCATGGCGATCAATGGCCGATTTGACTTGGCAGCCATTGGCATCTTTTGCGCTCTGGTTTTAGACAGTCTGGATGGTCGCGTCGCCCGCATGACCAACACCCAAAGCGCCTTTGGCGAGCAGATGGACTCCTTGTCCGATATGGTGTCGTTTGGCGCGGCGCCAGCCTTGATTTCCTACGTCTGGGCGCTGAACGGCTTGGGGCGCTGGGGTTGGTTTGCATCGTTTGTCTACTGCGCCTGTGCCGCCTTGCGGTTGGCGCGTTTCAATGTCAACACGGCAGTGGTTGATAAGTGCTACTTTCAAGGTTTACCATCACCTGCAGCAGCAGCGCTGGTTGGCGGCTTTTTGTGGGTCGCCACAGAGCTCAATATCAAAGGCGCAGATGCGGCTTGGACTATGTTTGGTTTGGTGCTTTTTTCGGGACTGACGATGGTCACCAATGTGCCGTTTTACAGTTTCAAAGACGTGCAAATGAAGAAAAGCGTGCCATTTGCGGCCATTGTTGCCATTGCTTTGGGCATCGCTGTTGTCAATATCGACCCACCTATTGTGTTATTTGCCCTGTTTATTTGCTACGGTTTGAGTGGCTATGTAATCTATGCTTGGCGCAAAGCCAAGGGTATTCGTACCAGTGTCATCAGCACCTCAAAAGACGAACCCGAAGAGCGTGGTTTGCACTGAGATTGCACAGAAATTACTTTGAAATAAGACTTTAAACAACACTTTACCGGCGCAGAAGTGCGACAGTTTCAAAACTGTGATATAGTTATTTTCATGAGAACATTGCTGCTAACACTACTGCTAAGCTTGAAAGGGCTGGTTAAGTAGCGCACGCAAACTTTTCCAATCAAGCCCGTTAGCCAAAGAGCAGCGGGCTTTTTTTTATTCTGTAACGTGTTTTATAGATTTTTTTATTTTTTTACTGTTAACCGAGGATTTCAACATGGCGACTGACAAACTCATTATTTTTGACACGACTTTGCGTGATGGCGAGCAGTCGCCTGGTGCGTCTATGAACAAAGACGAGAAATTGCGCATTGCACGCCAGTTGGAACGTTTAAAAGTTGACGTGATTGAAGCTGGCTTTGCGGCCAGTTCTAATGGTGATTTTGATGCTATTCAGTTGATTGCTAGCCACATCAAAGACTCGACGATCTGTTCGCTTTCCCGCGCCAATGACCGTGATATTTCCCGTGCTGCAGAAGCTTTGAAAGGTGCCAACAGTGCACGCATTCACACTTTCATCGCCACCTCAGCCCTGCACATGGAGAAAAAACTCCGTATGACGCCGGATGAGGTGTTTGAGCAAGCCAAGCAGTCGGTGCGTTTTGCCCGTAATTTGGTGGGTGATATTGAGTTCAGCCCGGAAGACGGCTATCGCAGCGACATGGACTTTTTGTGCCGCGTGTTGGAAGCAGTCATCAAAGAAGGCGCGACCACCATCAACGTGCCCGACACCGTGGGTTACGCGGTGCCGGAGCTTTACGGCAACTTCATCAAAACTTTGCGCGAACGCATTCCCAACAGTGACAAAGCCATTTGGTCCGTGCATTGCCACAACGACTTGGGCATGGCGGTGGCCAACTCCTTGGCTGGTGTCAAAATTGGTGGTGCGCGCCAGGTGGAATGCACGATCAATGGTTTGGGCGAGCGTGCCGGCAACTGTTCACTCGAAGAAGTCGTGATGGCGGTGCGTACACGTAAAGACTATTTCGGTTTGACAATGAATATCGACCCGATTCACATCGTAGCCGCCAGCCGCATGGTCAGCCAAACCACGGGTTTTGTGGTGCAGCCGAACAAGGCAGTCGTAGGTGCCAACGCCTTCGCACACGCCAGCGGCATTCACCAAGACGGCGTGCTCAAAGCGCGTGATACCTATGAAATCATGCGCGCAGAAGACGTGGGCTGGTCAGCCAACAAAATCGTACTTGGCAAACTCAGTGGTCGCAATGCATTTAAACAACGCTTGCAAGACTTGGGTGTGCAATTGGAGTCTGAATCTGAAATCAACGCCGCCTTCGCTAGATTCAAAGAGTTGGCTGATCGCAAAAGCGATATTTTTGACGAAGACATTTTGGCTTTAGTAAGTGATGAAAGTGTCAGTGATGAAGTCGAGCAATACGCTTTTGTGTCGCTCTCGCAACACTCTGAAACCGGTGAACGCCCCCAAGCCAGCATTGTTTTTACGGCCAATGGCAAAGAATTCAAAGGTATATCAGACGGCAACGGCCCTGTCGACGCTTCCCTTAAAGCTATCGAATCACACGTCAAAAGCGGTGCGGAGATGGTGCTTTATTCTGTGAACGCCATCAGCGGGTCTACAGAGAGCCAGGGCGAAGTGACGGTGCGCTTGCAAAACAGTGGTCGTGTGGTCAATGGCGTGGGTTCTGACCCTGATATTGTGGTTGCATCTGCCAAGGCTTATCTGAGTGCCCTTAACAAGTTACAAAGTAAAGCTGACAGAGTGGCGGCGCAAGGCTAGGGTTATTACTTATAACTTATTTTGTAAGTTGACAATACTTTGCAAGTGATTGATCTGCAAGTGATTGATCTTGCGAAGTATTTTTAACTGTGTACACTTAGTGCATACACAACTTGCTTGGAGGCACCCGCAATGGCTTCTGCTCAAATTTTTGCTTCTGGAAATACTTTGAAACACCTCTTTCAACTGGCAGGCAAGCTTGCCTTGATCAGTTCACTTTTTTTGGCGTTCAGCTTCCCCTTGACCAGCGCGGCTAAAACCAGCAAACCACACGCCAAAAAAGCCATTGCAGCTAAGCACGTCAAAGCTTCATCAGAAGCTTCCGCAAAATCTAAAAAAGCGGGTAAACATGCTGTGGCCATGTCCAGCCGCAGCAAAGCCAATGGCAAGATGGTGGTTCGTGTCAGAGGCAATGCGGTTGTCGTTAATCAGCGTTTGTTGAAAGACGCACGTGGTCGTCCGCTCAAAGGCAAGGCTTTGGTTGCAGCTCACCGCCGCGCCGTCTTGTTGGCTGCCATGCCCATCGTGCCGCCTAAGCAATCGTTTGGTGAAATGGCTGGGCTGCATAGTGCACGCGATGAGCTAGATTTGAAGTCTGGCGTTGCTTTGGTGATTGACCAAGACACCAATGAGGTGCTGTTCAGTAAAAACGGTGCTACGGTGCTGCCCATTGCTTCGCTGACCAAGCTGATGACAGGCGTTGTCTTGTCAGAAGCACGTTTGCCGATGAACGAACCCATCACCATCACCCAAGACGATGTGGATACCGAAAAAGGCAGCCGCTCGCGTCTAACCGTGGGTACCACTTTGACACGTGCCGAGATGCTGCATTTGGCCTTGATGTCTAGCGAAAACCGCGCAGCCAATGCGCTGGGTCGTACTTACCCAGGTGGTTTGCCAGAATTTGTGCGTTTGATGAATGCGAAGGCCAAGTTGTTGGGAATGACGGCTACGCGTTATGTTGAGCCAACGGGTTTGTCCAGTCATAATCAGTCCAGTGCGCAAGATTTGGCGATTTTGGTGAATGCAGCTTACAAAGACCAAACCGTGCGCGAGTATTCCACTTCGCCAGGTTATGAAGTGGCCGTGGGTGCTAGAACCTTGCAGTACAACACGACCAACCGCTTGGTTAAAAACCCCACATGGGATATTGGTTTGCAAAAAACGGGCTATATCTCCGAAGCAGGTCAGTGCTTGGTCATGCAAACCAAAATCGCTGGTCGCAAGTTGATCATGGTGTTTTTGGATTCAGCCGGTAAGCTCAGCCGTTTGGGGGATGCAGAGCGCGTACGCCGCTGGGTAGAGTCGAAACCCCATGCGTTGCCTGTGGTTGCCAAGCAAGGTTAAAGAAGACTCAAGCAGAAGAGTCAAGCTTTTTAGGCTTGATTTTTACCCTTAAAACCCAAGGACGTAGAAATCTCGGCTGCCGTTGCTTGCAGTTTGGCCAACCAGGCTTCATCGATACGATCTGCTGGCGCTGAAATAGACAAGCCAGCAACCAGCTTGCTTTGGTCGTCATAAATCCCCGCTGCCATGCAGCGCACACCCATTTCTAGTTCTTCGTTGTCACGCGCTGTGCCGTATTGGCGCACGCGTGACAGCTCACGCTCTAAGGCAGTTAAATCCGTCAAACTGGTTTTGGTGTGGCCGGCTAAACCTGTGCGTCCTGCATAAGCGCGCACTTTGATGGCATCGTCGACCGCTAAAAACAGTTTGCCCACAGAGGTCAAATGCAGCGGCGCGCGGCCACCAATGGCGCGCACCACTTGCATGCCTGAGCGTTCGCTGTAAGCGCGCTCAATATACACAATCTCATCTCCTTGTCGCATCGACAAGTTCACGGGCTGCTGAATCAGCTTGTGCAATTCGCGCATGGGCGCAAGCGCGGCATCACGCACGTCCAAGCGGCTTTTAACGGCGTTTCCCAGCTCCAACAGGCGCATGCCTAAGCGGTAGCTGCCAGCTTCGGGGCGGTCCACATAGCGACCCAGCCTCAGGTCGTTCAAAATGCGGTGCGTGGTAGATGGGTGCAGCCCCGTTTTCTGGCTGATTTCTTTCAGCGACATCGCCTCGTCACGATCCGCCAACACATCGATCAGCAGAAACATACGCTCCAGCACCTGAATAGTGGGTGTTGCAGCAGGCAAGTTTTTCGGCGTTTTGTCTATTTTTGGCATGGTTAATTTTACCATGTGAAATAGAGGTGCTAGGGTTTAGCCTAGTTTCCAGGAGCCATGTTGCAAAATCTCATGCGGTTCAAAGCGCATTTTGTATCGCATTTTGACGCTTTGTTCAATCCAATAGCCAAGGTAAACATGCGGCAAACCTAGTTTCTTGGCTTGTTCGATTTGCCACAGTACACAAAACGTGCCGTAGCTTGCCTGCGCATCGGGCTCGTAAAACGTGTAAACCGCTGAAATGCCATCGTTCAGAACATCCACAATGCTGACCATTTTCAGCGCACCGGCCGTGCCGTCAGGCAGGGTTTCGTGAAACTCAATCAAACGCGTATTCACACGGCTTTGTAGCAAAAACTGCGTGTATTGGTCGATGCTGTCTTGGGCCATGCCACCACCCGCATGGCGCGACGCTTGGTAGCGCAAATACAGCGCGTAATGTGTGGCGTCAAAATCCAGCTCCAGCACCCGCGCCTGCAAGTTGCCGTGTTGCTTTTGTGAACGTTTTTGGCTGCGCGATGGCGCAAAGTCGTTCACCAGCACCCGCAGCGGCACGCAAGCTTGGCAACCGTCGCATTGCGGGCGGTAGGTAAACATACCACTGCGGCGGAAACCTTGGGTCACCAGCTCAGAATACGCGTCGTTGCGAATCAAATAACTCGGTGTTGCCACCTGCGAACGCGCCTGCCTGTTGTCCAAATAGCTGCAGGGGTACTCTGCTGTTGCGTAAAACTGCAGCGTTTGCGCGGGGAGGTCTTTGAGTTGCGACATGTTGATTTGGTTAGTTCTTATAACAATTGTTGCCAAAGTTGCGGGCTAAATTGCCAAACGGGCATCAACTGGTTGACCCTTGCTTTTACCTCTGCCACAAATTCGCTTCTAGGCATTTCACTCGCCCCCAGCGACGCCAAATGCGCCGTGTTCTGCTGGCAATCAATCAGCTCAACGCCATTCGCCCTGCAAAAGCACACCAAAGCGGCGAGGGCGATTTTGGACGCATCCGTCGCATGTGAAAACATCGATTCACCAAACACCGCTGTGCCAATGTTGACGCAATACAGCCCACCCACCAGCTCGCCATTCACCCAGGTTTCCACGCTGTGCGCAAAACCCGCTTGGTGCAGTGCAATGTAGGCATCCACCATCTGCGGCACGATCCACGTACCGCGCTGGCCGTCGCGTTTGCTGGCGGCGCAGGCATTGATCACTTGCTCAAAAGCCGTGTCAAACCGCACTTCGCAGTCTATCGCGCCGTTGAAACCATTTTGAAACTTTTTCAGCGTTTTTTTGAACGATGGCTGCACTTTAAAGTCCGCTACTTTTAGGATCATGCGCGGGTCGGTGCTCCACCACAAAATCGGCTGCCCTAGACTGAACCACGGGAAAATGCCTTGCGAGTAGGCGCGTTTCAAAGTTGCCACATCCAAAGCGCCGCCCACAGCCACCAAACCCGGCATCTCGTCGCTCAATTCATGCTGAATATTGACATCAGGAAACGCTTCCCCCGCACCCAGTTGGGGTAACTGAGGTAATGGAACCAGCTGAGGTTTTAGCTGTGATGGTGAAGCGGAACTCGTCATTTCGCCTATTATGGGAGTAATTCCTTTAAACGTTTTGTACTAGCCCAGTTCCCACATGCCCTATTCGACCATCCAAGCCATCACCCTAGACCTAGACGACACCCTCTGGCCCGTTTGGCCCACCATCCGCAAGGCCGAAGCTGCCTTGCATGCGTGGCTAAAAATTCATGCGCCCAAAACCGCCGCCCAGCTAGAAACGCCAGAAAGCATGCGCGCCAACCGTGACACCTTGGTCGCCGAGTTCCCGCACCTGGCGCATGATTTCAGCTTTATGCGTCAAGAAGCCATTCGCCGCTCGCTCATGTCGGGTGGCGACGACCCCGCACTCGCCAATACAGCGTATGAGGTCTTTTACGAAGCCCGCAACAGCGTCGAACTCTTTGACGACGCCTTGCCCGCCCTGCAATACCTGGCAGCCCGCTACCCCATCATCGCCATTTCCAACGGCACAGCAGACATCCAGCGCGTAGGCCTAGCCAAATACTTCAAAGGTGCCATCAGCGCCGCCGAATTCGGCATCGCCAAGCCCGACCCCCGCATTTTCAAAGCCGCAGCCGCAGCCGTGGGGGTGAATGTCGCCAACGTCCTGCACATCGGCGACGACAGCGCCTTGGACGCTGTGGGAGCCTTGCAAGCCGGCATGCACGCCGCCTGGCTAAACCGCGAAGGCAAAGACTGGCCACATGATCAACCCGAGCCGCATCACCAGTCGCTGCGGCATGTGAAAAGCTTGGCGGAATTGTGTGAATTGCTGTAACTGGTTGATTTAAAATAACATTTTTGTTTTTTAACACGGGTAAGCTATTTTGACTCAAATATGATAGCTGTCTAAGCAATGAATACGCCGGCTAGAGTCGAATTTAATAGGTGAAAAACCATCAAAGTGGGCTTTAACATTTTGCTATTGATGATGTAGCTACTCAGGCAATAAACACGCCGACTAGATGTGTTTTATTTGATGGATTTAATGGTTTTCTATAATTTAGAAGAAAAAAGGTAAATTCTGATCAGTTTTGATCAAGTGAGATGTGATTTAGCAAGACCTTCCCAGTGTGCTGATATCGCTACCAGCGTGCCGGAAACGGTTTGGTCAGCTTGATGAGCTTGCGATCCATCTCCACGTAGCCACCGGTCACCAGCTCTCGCATAACGCGTGCCACCATGTCACGCGAGGCGCCGATCCGATGGGCGATCTCCTGCTGCGACAGCTTGTCTGCCACTACCCGCACACCCTCCTCTTTGTGGGACAGGCTTTGCAGCAGGTGTGTGACGCGCTGATAAACGTCGTGCAATGCCAAGCGCTTGATTTGGCCAGTTGCATGCCGCGCCCGGTTGATCAACGTGCCGATGATTTGCCATGCCAAGTCGGGGTCGTGTGCGGTGGCCTCGCGCATGCTTTGGCGCGTCACTATCGAGCAGTTCACACTTTCTAGTGCCATGACCGAGGCCGAGCGATGGCCGCCGTCCAGAGACAGCTCGCCCAGCCACTCGCCAGGGCCACAAATATTGAGCACAATCTCGCTGCCGTCAGGCTCGGACGAGAACACCCTCACGCGACCCTCGAGAATGATGTAAATCGAATCGGCAATGTCACCCTCAACCATGAAAATGGTATGCGGCGCAAACCGTTGCAAGCGACCCAACTTGGACAACGGGTGTATCGCGTTGTCGGCGAACAAGCCGTTGCCAGATATCGCCGCCGAGTCGGTGTTGTCGGCGAACAAACCGCTATTGAATGGATCTTCGGCCTTCATCACATCGCCTCAATTTGTTGTTGTTCACAATTAGCACAGTGCAGTTTAACCCCTAATCTGAAGACGGGAGTTCGGGCCGATTGCGCGATTTAGCGATGACCTTGGCCCTTAGCGGGCAGTAACACCGGACTAATAGCTCAGGTCTGACACAGCGCCGTCGGCGCTGTTGTTCGCAGCCATGGCATGTGCCTGCGAGATCCATCGGTTGTCGTGGGCATCAGTGGCCGCTTGGACAACAGCCACTGGCCGAGACACCGCAGCGTCACTCATCGTGCCATTTAACTGCTTGCAGCCCGCGAGCGAAATGAGGACTATGACAGCGACTCCTATAGCCAGAGAAATTGGTACGACGGTCTCTCGGTCCGAACTGGTCATCTTGCCGGTGTCTGGTCCAACAATTTCGCGTAGCAAACGACGGGTGCGAATAGTGTGCATGGCGTTCTCCTTAAGTGGTCACGCCCTCAATGCAAATGCTGCTTGGCGTGTAGAGAGACTTTACGTTCTGTCAAGCGTCATGCGTTAGTGGAAATTCGACATTCAGAATGCTGAATATTCTACAAAATGGGCAGGTTCTTGGCATCAGCCTCATATCGGGTGCATCGGATAGCCAGCCGTTGGCGCGTTGCAATCCGGCATGCCGCCGCCTAGCTCAACCGCGAAGGCAAGGATTGGCCACATGTTTCAGACTATCAGCCAGTGCCACATCACCAGTCACTGCGGCTTGTGAAAAGCTTGGCCATCCGATGGTATTGTTTTTCATGCCTATAAAGTGGGCAATGAAGTTCCTGGTTTGGTGCCAATACATGAATTGGGTACATCCACTGGGGATCATTGGTACACCCAAGACAATGCTGAATACCAATACTGGCGCTACACACCAGGCACGCCGTACACCTACTATGGCATTGCTTTCTACGCCAAACCTTCTGCAGCGACGGGTGTGGTCAGTTTGAACCGCTACTGGAATCCGAAAAACAGCTCGCATTTTATAACTGCGAATCCTGCCGATATTCCGTATTTGACCGGCTTCACCTATGAAGGTATTTCAGCCTATGTCTGGCCTTGAATGCGGGTGCAAATCAGCGCTCTTTTGCTCTCTGATTTACATTCGCTTTGGGTAGCATGAACCACCACCACACTGAGAAAGTAACTTCATCATGTTCAAAAGAATCTTTTATCATCTAGCGCTGATCGCGCTACTGGGTTTGGGAGCAATCGGTCTTCCGGCTGTCGCGCAAAACCAACCCACAACGGCAAACTGCACGGGCGGTGGCGAAGCTTGGGTCGATGGTGTCTGTCGTCAAGTGCGTACCTACAGCGATGTGAATCCGATGTTTGTGCCTGAGCGCATCAAAATCGGGGCCGGCGCAACTGCTTATTACCTCGATCCAACGAAGGAGTACAGCAGCTGGGACAAATGCACCAGCGGTATTGGCGCGCAAGACAGTACCTGTGTTGTGCCTTATCGGTATGGTGTGGCTGCGGGTCTGGCCACTATCACGGCGAGTTTTACGCAACCAAGTCCTTTTGTCGGCGGTGCAGGCACGTCGCCTCGTTGGACGACAACAAACGCGGTCAGTTTGACGGTGAATTGCTCAGGTGTGGCCAGCTACAACAACGCCAATGCCCCGCTGCAAGCCAATCCTAGCGGCATCATCTTCAATTCCGCAGTGGCTGGCCCTGTGAGTTGTGTTTTGACGGCCATGAACTCTGACAATGAGCCAACAACGGTGACGATCACGGCAAACTTCACAATGCCAATTCCACCGACGATTCAAGCTGGCTTCGTTCGACCTAACTTTGATGTAGGTACGGGAGGTAGCCCGATTTATTGGG
>JAYUCJ010000148.1:0-1346 GCA_043740415.1 Polaromonas sp.
TGTCCAAGTGGGCAACAAAGCTATGTTGCATCAACCGCTGATCTTTGCCTGTTCGACGGTTTCCAGCCCCTCAAAATTTACGAGCTGACCTATTCAGCCAAAGATCCGGTGGTGATGGGCCTGGCTTACGCGGTGACGCGTGATGTTGCGTCTTTCTTGCGTTACCAGACCAAGGATGATGCAGGCGAGCCCAATCCCCTTGCGCAAAGCGCCACTGAAGTCGGCATCCGCAAGGCTTATTCGTCAGGCACCTCATCGACTGGAATGTACCAGCGCGAATTTCTTTACCTGGGGTTTAACGAGGACGAAAAGCACAGGCGCGTATTTGACGCAGCAACGATTTATTCGGCAGGCGCAAATCGCCTGTTTGCAAATGTTCAGTTCGCCCATCCTACTTTTTATTCCCGGCAAGATGCAAACAAGGACTACGTGTCAAACGCCATCTTTCCATTTTCATTTGCAGTGACAACGGATCCCATTACCGGAGTCCGTGATGGCATTCTCAAGAAACCCGCGACAGATCCCTTGGTGATTCAGATCGATGAAGAACTTGTGTTTTGGCATTGGAAGGCGTCCCTGAATGTGCACGATGGCCTTGGCCGCCCGGTAGCCACGCCTGACAACGTCCGGCTTTATTTTCAGACCGGATTTGGACATATCTCGGGTGCTGGCTTGCTGGCCCCCGCTGCAACGCTTGCCATGTGTCAAACGCCGGCGAACGGTGTGGCCCATGGTCAGGCCAGCACTGGCCTGACATCCCGGGCACTGGTGCGCGTCATAGACGACTGGGCTGATCGGGGCATCGCACCGCCACCGAGCAACTACCCCAAGGTCGAGAAAGCAACGCTTGTTTCGTTGGAACAGTACCGTCAACAATTCCCCGACATTCCTGGCGTGGAAAAGCCCAGCGTCCTGAACAATCTTCAGGTACTCGACTTTGGCCCGGCTTTCAATGCGCACGGAGGCATACAGACACTGTTGCCACCGGCTTTGGGCAAGGACTACAAAGTCATGGTGCCTCGCCCGGCAAAGGATGGCACAGCGATCGCCGGAATCCAAACCATGATGACGCGTGTTCCACTTGGTACAAATACGGGATGGAGCATTCGATCGGGCGCACGCTCACCTGACCTGTGCGGTCTGAATGGAGGCTATATTCCGTTCGAGATCGACGCTGCCAATCGAAAAGAAAAGGGCGACCCAAGACATTCGCTGGTGGAGCGTTACCATGACCGCAAAGGCTTTGTCAAAGCGGTCGAAAAAGCATCCAATGGTCTTGTCAAAGAACGCTTTATGTTGAAAGCGGATGCGGAAAAATTCATGAAAGAAGCCGCTACAGCGCAGGT
>JAYUCJ010000149.1:0-8853 GCA_043740415.1 Polaromonas sp.
AATTGCGCCGGATAAGGCGGCTTGGGATTGTGCTTTCTTGGCATTTCGGACTCCTTCTTTCATAACGATAAGGTGTCCGTCTAATCGGGTCAACTCCAACTCCAACTCCACTTATGAAGCTACCAAAGATCAGCGTTTTTTTGCTATTGAACGCGCCGAAAAGTTACCAGAACACAACGGCATTGATTGTTTTACAGACATTCACGAATTAGTGACTTTACTGACGACGCTTAAATCCTAAGATTTGGGTCAACTGATATTGGCACCCAGCGATTCAACTGTGGCATAACGCGAGGAAGTGGGTGAAATAAGTAGTGCTACCAGTCACTTTTCCCACATACACACCGAGTTGCCCGTGACTTCTGCCTGAAAGAAGGAACGCAAGAAAAATTTGGGGACGAGACTGATGCCAAAATCGACCGAGGCATCCATCACGGAAACGGCTTCTCGGGCTTGGTAGCCGCTTTGCAGGAAGATGGCCTCGGGGTGGTCAACCGACTGGAAGGGCGCTCCCATCTCCGTCACCACCTGGCTCAAGGTCTGGCCGTATTTGTCGACCATCTCGCGGTTCACCAAGTCACACAGCAGACGATGCCGTGGGAATTCATAGTCAAGTTCGCCCAGCAGATCCTGGATATCGCTCTCGCTCAAGTAGATCACGACGCCTTCCAGAACAAAAACAACGGGGCCACTATGGGGCAGTTGCAGGAGTTTGTCGACCAGATCCTCCTTGGCAAAATCGATCGGCTCCCGGTGCAGAGGGTTGTTGCATTGCTCGCTGGGCAACAAAATATCTTTGTAGGCGATCAGTTCCGGCTCGTCCAGTTCGAACCAGTGGCCGCCATGCAGACGATAGGGTCGGCTGTCAAAGCCAGCGCCTATGGTCACCACATTCAAGTCATGGTTGGCAAACAATAACTGTCGCAGCATCTCGTCCATGATGCGGTGTCGCACGATGATGCTGGCGTTTGACAGTTCGAGCGCCTTGAACCGATCGAAAATTTCCATGCCATAAGCGCACATGAACAATTTGGCATAGTCATCCCCACAAATGGGGTGGTCTTGCGCGGCATCCAGCATCCGCGCGCCACAACAGTAAAAAGCCGTGTCGGTTATAGGTTTCATGCAAGCCCTAGTGGAGACTCATCCTAGAGTGAAAAGCAAACAGTAGCAAGTAACAACTTGCGACGTTTTGTTCACTGATTTGTGCAGGCGTTTAGGTTCAGCGCTAAAGCCCCATGCAGCCTTTCAGGGCTGGTTTTGCAAGCTGTGTACCAGTTTGACGACCGCTGAATCGGTTAGAAAGGCATGATCGCCAACCATCATTTTGTCCTGAATCAGCCGTTCGATCGTCTCGATATGCGGCAAAACGGTGCCGAAAAAGAGCGCTTGCATGTCTGATTCGTGTCCTTTGGCAATCAAAATCGTCGGAAAATCCTCCACCTCGATCGGATCGATCAAATCCGACTCGTCCTCCACATCCACCCACAAAAACCGCACCTTTGGAAACTTGCGGGCGAGGGAATCAAACAGCGGTTTGTATTCGCGGCACGCGCCGCACCAGTCGGCGCACAGGCAGGCGACGAACAGGTGAGGTCTTGCCGTTGAAGTCAAAATACTTTATTTGCTATTAATAATATAGCAGCATAGGCAATAAATACACCGGATAAAGTCATATTTGGCACTTAAAATGTCGAATTATTTAAATCTGATCCGCCGTCACACCCACGCCCTGGCTGTAGCCGCCGTCCACGTACATGATCTCCGACGTGATGCCGCTGGACAAATCGCTCAGCAAGAATGCGGCGGCGTTGCCGACTTCGTCGATGGTCACGTTGCGGCGGATGGGGGATGCGCCGGCGACGGTACCCAGCAGCTTGCCAAAGTCTTTGATGCCGCTGGCAGCCAATGTTTTGATCGGGCCGGCGCTGATGCCGTTGGCGCGCATGCCCCGTCCATCTGGTAACCGGCCAATGGCTTCTGCCAAGTAGCGCACCGATGCTTCTAACGACGCTTTGGCCAAGCCCATGGTGTTGTAGTTGGGCACAGCGCGCTCGGCGCCTAAGTAGGACAGCGTTAAAACAGATGATTTATCGCGCAAATACGGCAGGGCGGCTTTGGCCAGCGCCGGGAAGCTGTAGGCGCTGATGTCGTGGGCGATGCGGTAGTTTTCACGGGTTAAACCGTCTAAAAAGTTGCCTTCTAAGGCTTCTTTTGGCGCAAAACCTATGCTGTGGACAAAACCGTCAAACTGCGGCCACACTGCGGACAAATCGGTGAACATTTGTGTGATGGCGGCGTCGCTGCCCACGTCGCAGTCAAAAATCAGCTTAGAGTCAAATTCAGCGGCAAAACCGGTGATGCGGTCTTTGAAACGTTCGCCCACGTAGCTGAAAGCCAGCTCAGCGCCTTCGCGGTGGCAGGCTTTGGCGATGCCGTAGGCGATGGAGCGGTTGCTGAGTACGCCGGTGATGAGAAGTTTTTTACCAGTAAGGAAACCTGTCTTTGTAGCCATGTGTTATCTCGCTTTGCTTATTAAAATTGAACGTAAATTTAACGCTTATAAATTTACTCTTTGTTGGAATTGTCGCTTAAATTTGGCGGATAAATGCTAGGATGGAATCGTGAAAAATCAATTTGCCCTAAAACTCGCTCTATCCGCGGCCATGCTGGCGCTGCTTTTGGGGTGTGCTTCGCGTTTAAGCACCCCTGCAAGAACACCCTCAGTCGTTGCCACGCCGCCACCAGCGATGAGTCAAGAGGCTGCTTTGGACAAAAACGAAGTCATTATTGACAAACCCGCACCTGTGCAAACGGAAGTGGCGACTCTGCTTGCCCGCATTTCGCCTGCACAGATTGCGCGCATCGCCCAAGCGGTCAAAGAAGGCAATACCGACCCGAAAGCCGCCAGCAACATCAACCAAGCTACGCCCAAAATGCGTGCTTTTATCGAGCGCCTGAGCTGTATTCGCCAATACAACGACGGTGGCAGCGCTGTATTGCAAAACATGGCTGCTCCCGGTGTGTCGTTCAAATTCTTCGTGCCGCCCATGCATGGCACCAAACTTCACAACAAAAGCACTTGTTTAACTGTGACCAGTGTGGTGCTGAAACCCGCAACTTCCAAAGCTGGGGATGCCTTGCAAATCAAGGTGTTGTATTTGGCCGAAGACAGCGGCGAGACAACCACCAGCAATCACGAAATCAACAAAAACAGCAAGGGTGTTTGGTGGTTCACGCGTTAAAACAATCAGCTTTATGGTGGATTTTGGTGCTTCTGAGCAGTTGGTTTGCTGCGCCGGTTTGGGCCGCGCATGCTTATTCCTTATGGGGTGATATCAAATACCCGGCAGGATTTGCACATTTTGACTATGTGAACCCCAAAGCGCCCAAAGGCGGCGAATTGGTCGCAGTAAGCAATTTGCGTGTTTCCACCTTTGACAAATACAACCCCTTCAATATCAAAGGCACATCGCCCGCGTATTTGAGCGATTTGATGTTTGAAAGCTTGCTGGCCGGCTCAGCGGATGAATTGGGTACAGCTTATGGCTTGTTGGCAGAAGACGTTGACGTGCCGGCGGATGGTTTAAGTGCCACATTTAGATTGCGCCCAAATGCACGCTTTCACGACGGCAAACCGGTGCTGGCAGACGATGTCAAATACACCTTTGATACCTTGACCAGCAAATACGTGCAGCCCGGTTACCGCGCCTTGCTTGAAGATGTTGAACGTGCTGAAGTCATCAGCCCGTTGGTCGTAAAATTTTATTTCAAGCGCAAAAACAGAGAGCTGCCTTTAACCGTGGGCGGTTTGCCGATATTCAGCCGCGAGTGGGGCAAGGGCAAAACCTTCGACAAAGTGGTGACGGATATGCCCATTGGCAGTGGCCGTTACAAAATTGGCCCGGTAAATTATGGCAAAGACATCACCTATGTGCGCGACCCCAAATACTGGGGCGACGCACCCAATGAAACTATAAATGTCAACGTCGGTAGCGGCAACTTTGAGCGCATCACCATCAAAATCTACAAAGACAATGTGGCGCGGTTAGAAGGGCTCAAAGCGGGCGAGTTTGACTTCATGCAGTTTTATTCCGCCGGTGACTGGTCACGCCGTGCCACCGGCAAGCGCTTTGACAGTGGTGATTTAACCAAAGGCGTCTTCAAACACAGCTTGCCCAGCGGTTTTCAAAGCTATGTGCTCAACACACGTTTGCCTAAATTTCAAGATGTGCGGGTACGGCAAGCGATAGGTTTGGCGCATGACTTCAATTGGATGAGTCGCTTGCTGTTTTACGGTATTTACAAACCTGTGAATGGTTTGTTTGGAAACACGGACTGCGCCGCTTCAGGATTGCCTAGCGCTGAAGAAATTGCTTTGCTTGAGCCGCTGCGTCAGCAAATTCCAAGCGCCGTGTTTGGAGCTATGGCGATACAACCTAATGCTGACGGCAAAGACAATCTACGCGCCAATTTGGTGAAAGCGCGTGATTTGTTGGCAGAAGCGGGTTGGACAGTTCAGGGGGGGGTGTTGAAAAATGCCAAAGGCGAAGCGCTGGAGATTGAGTATTTGGACAGCCAAGAATCGAAAAGCGCCACGCTGGCGTCATGGCAGCGCAATTTAGCCAAACTGGGCATCACCTTGAAATTACGTGCCGTTGACTTTGCCTTGTACCAGCAGCGCTTGCAAAAATTTGACTTTGACATGGTCAGCCTTGCCTTTGGCGGTACCAACAACCCTGGGGCGGAATATGCTGACATGTTTGGCTCCAAAGCGGCGGATATTGAAGACTCGGGCAATTATGCGGGTTTGAAAAGTAAAGCCGTTGATGCTTTGATTGACCGCATGGTGACCTCGCAAACCAAAGCGGAGTTGATTCCCGCTTGCCGTGCCTTCGAGCGTGTCATCGCCCACAGCCACACCATGGTGCCGCAGTGGTACAGCGGGCAGCATAATTTGGCCTACAACCCGCGAAAACTGGCGAAACCAGCCGTTGAGCCCAAGTATTACAAAGCCGATTCATGGCTCTTGAATAACTGGTGGGCACAATCTGCTACAAATAAATAGTTATGTTCAGCTACATCCTTAAACGACTTTTGTTGATGATTCCTACACTCTTTGGCGTGTTGTTGTTGACGTTTGTCGTGATTCAATTCGTCCCGGGCGGTCCGGTCGAGCAGTATTTGGCTGAAGCTAAATCGACCACGGGTGCGAGTGGTGAATCGGTTTACCGTGGCGGCAAGGGCATTGACGAAAAGCGGTTGGCTGAGATTAAAACCTTGTACGGTTTTGACAAACCCGCGCCTGAACGCTTTTGGCTGATGATCAAATCGTATTTGAGCTTTGACTTGGGCAGAAGCTTTTTTCAGCACAAGCCGGTGTGGGATTTGATCAAAGAAAAACTCCCTGTTTCCATCAGTTTGGGCTTGTGGACGTTTTTCATCAGCTATCTTATCTCTGTACCCTTGGGTGTGGCCAAGGCCGTGCGGGCGGGGTCGAAGTTTGACTTTGTCACGACTTTGATTGTGTTGTTCGGCTACGCCATTCCAGGCTTTGTACTGGGTGTGGCTCTGCTGGTGATATTTGGCGGTCAGCTGCAGTGGTTTCCACTGCGCGGGCTCACATCGGCCAATTGGGAAACACTGAGTTGGGGTGCGAAGATCACCGATTATTTGTGGCACATCGTCTTGCCTATCACCGCGATGGTGTTGGGCAGTTTTGCGGTGACGACGATGTTGACCAAAAACGCTTTTTTAGAGGAAATCCGTAAACAATACGTCACCACGGCGCGAGCCAAAGGTTTGTCGGAGCGGCAGGTGCTGTACAAACACGTGTTTCGCAATGCTTTGATTCCCATCGTGACGGGCTTTCCAGCCGCGTTTGTCGGCGCGTTTTTCACGGGTTCGCTGTTGATTGAAACGCTGTTCTCACTCGATGGGCTAGGTTTGCTGAGTTATGAAAGCGTGATTCGGCGTGACTATCCGGTCGTGCTGGGTACGCTGTATTTGTTCACGTTGATTGGTTTGGTGACCAAGCTAATCAGTGATCTTTGCTATGTATGGGTGGATCCGCGTGTACGATTTGATTAACCCCCGTTGCTTGCTCGCTTCGCGTAGCCGCCTCCCCCTAAGGGGCAACACCAGCAGCCTGGCAAAGCCAGTTCTGCGGTGTTTCTGGAAGGAGAGCATATGTTCGTGAACGATTCACCTAGCCGCCGTGCTTGGCTGCGTTTCAGGCGAAATCGGCTTGGCTTTTACAGTTTGGTGGCGTTTTGCATTTTGGTGTTGATGAGCTTGTTTGCCGAAGTGCTGTCGAACGACAAACCGTTGGTCGTTCATTACAAGGATGGAAAAGCAAGCAGTTTTGCGAGTAACTTTTACTTTCCTTTGGTCAAAGATTACCCCGAAACGCTGTTTGGTGGCGATTTTGAAACACCTACCGATTACCTGGATCCCTTCATTCAAGAAAAATTGTCTAAAGATGGCAATTGGGCGATTTACCCTTTCAACCGCTACGGTTCAAAAACGCTGAATTACTTCGCTAAATCGCCCAATCCGTCCGCACCTTCCCGCGATAACTTGTTTGGCACAGACGACAAGGGGCGCGATTTGTTGGCGCAGCTGATCTACGGTTTCCGTGTCAGTGTGTTGTTTGCGCTGGCTTTGACGGTGATTGGCGTCATTTTGGGTGTGATTACAGGCGCGATTCAGGGCTTTTACGGTGGCAAGATGGATTTGGCTTTTCAGCGGTTCATCGAAATTTGGGGTGCGATGCCTGAGCTGTATTTGCTCATCATTTTTAGTGCCGTGTTTTCGCCCAGCCTCGCTTTGTTGTTGATTTTGCTCAGTTTATTCGGCTGGATGGGACTGTCCGACTACGTGCGAGCCGAGTTTTTGCGCAATCGTCAGATGGATTACGTGCGTTCCGCGCGGGCTTTGGGCGTCAGCAATTGGCACATCATCACGCGGCATGTGCTGCCCAACAGCATGACGCCCGTCGTTACCTTTCTACCGTTTCGCATGAGTGGCGCGATTTTGGCTTTAACCTCGCTGGATTTCCTGGGTTTGGGCGTTCCGCCCGGCACGCCATCGCTGGGCGAACTGCTGGCGCAGGGCAAAAACAGCATCGATGCGTGGTGGATTTCGCTGTCTACTTTTGGGGTTTTGGTGGTGACGCTGCTGCTCTTGACGTTTATGGGCGATGCCTTGCGGGATGCGCTCGATCCACGGAAAGCGGATAAATGACTACGGAAACTACCTCCTCAGTTCGGGCTGAGCTTGTCGAAGCCTTCTCAAACCCTTCGACAAGCTCAGGGCGAACGGATGGGAATTTACTCGACGTTAAAGACCTGACCGTATCCTTCAGCGGCAAACCCGTCGTTCACGGCATCAACTTCTCGATAAATGCAGGTGAACGCGTCGCCTTGGTCGGTGAATCCGGTTCTGGCAAAACCGTCACTGCTTTGAGTTTGCTGCGTTTGGTGATGAATGCCGAGTTGAGCGGCAGTGCGGTTTTTGCGGCTGATGAATCCTTAGATTTACTGAAAATCCCAGAGCAACAGCTGCGCGGAATTCGCGGTCAAGACATCGCCATGATCTTTCAGGAGCCGATGACGGCGCTGAACCCACTTTTCACCGTGGGGGATCAAATAACCGAAATTTTAGAGCTAAAAACACCCTTACATAACGCATTATCCGTTGTATTACCTGCCTCAACAGCTATAAAATTAATAGCGTCAACAGGTATTGCAGATCCTGAACGCTGTGCTAAATCGTATCCGCATCAGCTCAGCGGCGGCCAGCGCCAGCGCGCCATGATAGCGATGGCGTTAGCTTGCCAGCCCAAACTATTGCTAGCAGACGAGCCCACAACTGCGCTGGACGTGAGCTTGCGGCTGCAAATTTTGGAGCTTTTGGCTGAGTTGCAAAAGCAAAACGGCATGGCAGTTTTGTTGATTACGCACGATTTGAACTTGGTGCGCAAGTTTGCCGACCGCATCATCGTCATGGAAAACGGACACATTGTGGAACAGGGCGCAGTGGAAGCCGTTTTTGCGAATCCGCAGCATGCGTACACCCGCAAGTTGATGGATAGCAAGCCGGTGCGGGATGTGGTTGAAGTCGGTGAAATATCTTCTAAAAACTCAGCCATGCAGGTGACCAATTTGCGTGTCAGTTACCCAACGCCGATTCCGGGCTTCAAAGGCTGGTTCAAAAAAGGTGAATTTGTAGCCGTCAAAGGCGCAAGTTTTGACATTCCACCGGGTCAAACGCTGGGCGTGATTGGTGAATCTGGCTCGGGCAAATCGACTTTGGCGTTGGCCGCGCTGGGCTTGTTGCCGTTTTCGGGGGATTTGCAGGTGGCGGGGCAGCATTGGGCGCAAAGTAAAACGCAAGACGAAGCCATGCGTCGCCACGTTCAAGTGGTGTTTCAAGACCCGTTTTCGTCACTGTCGCCGCGAATGACGGTGGGCGAGCTGGTGGGCGAGGGCTTGCTGGTGCATGCGCCTGAATTGAGCGCAGAGCAGCGCCAAGCCAAGGTTTTTGTGGCTTTGGCAGAGGTGGGGTTGAGTGAAACACAATTTGCAGGTTTGCTGAATCGCTACCCGCATGAGTTCTCAGGTGGGCAGCGCCAGCGTTTGGCGATTGCGCGGGCGTTGATTGTTCAGCCGCAGCTTTTGGTGCTGGACGAGCCAACCAGTGCGTTGGATGTCACGATTCAGAAGCAGGTTTTGCAGTTGTTACAACGATTCCAGAGGGAGCGGGGATTGAGTTATTTGCTCATCACCCACGATGTAGATGTGATTCGCGCCATGGCACACCATGTGCTGGTGATGCGGGAAGGTGAGATCG
>JAYUCJ010000150.1:0-1331 GCA_043740415.1 Polaromonas sp.
TGTTTTTTGGCTTCATCGGTGCTGGCCTTGGCGTTGAAGCTGATCACCGGCAGCAGCTCTTCGGTGTTGGAGAACATTTTCTTTTCAATCACCATGCGCAGCTTTTCGTAACTCGTCCAGCCCGGATTTTTGCCTTGGTTGTTGGCGCGTGCGCGCAACACGAAATTGACGATCTCATTGCGGAAATCTTTGGGGTTGGCAATGCCGGCCGGTTTTTCAATCTTTTCCAGCTCGGCGTTCAAAGCTACGCGGTCAAACACCTCGCCGGTGTCGGCGTCGCGGTACTCGTTGTCCTGAATCCAGTAGTCGGCGTAGGTGACGTAACGGTCAAAAATATTCTGGCCGTATTCGCTGTAGCTCTCAAGGTAAGCCGTCTGGATTTCCTTGCCGATGAATTCGGCGTAGCGCGGGGCCAGCGACTCCTTGATGAAGCCGGTGTATTTTTGCTCCAGCTCTGCCGGAAACTGCTCGCGCTCGATTTGCTGCTCCAGCACGTACATCAAATGCACCGGGTTGGCTGCGATCTCGGTGTTGTCAAAGTTGAATACTTTGGACATGATCTTGAAAGCAAACCGTGTGGAGATGCCGCTCATGCCTTCATCCACGCCCGCATAGTCGCGGTACTCTTGGTAGCTCTTGGCGCGCGGATCGGTGTCTTTCAGGCTTTCGCCGTCGTACACCTGCATTTTGCTGTACAGGCTTGAGTTCTCGGGCTCCTTGAGGCGCGTGAGCACGGCAAACTGGCTCATCATCTTCAGGGTGCCGGGGGCACATTTGGCCTGGCCCAGGGATGATTCGCGGATCAGCTTTTCGTAAATTTTGACCTCTTCGCTCACGCGCAGGCAGTAAGGCACCTTGACGATGTAGATGCGGTCCAGAAAGGCCTCGTTGTTTTTGTTGTTGCGAAAAGTTTTCCACTCGCTCTCGTTGCTGTGGGCCAGCACCAAGCCGTCGAAGGGGATGGCCCCAAAGCCCTCGGTGCCCTTGTAGTTGCTCTCCTGCGTGGCGGTGAGCAACGGGTACAGCACCTTGATCGGCGCCTTGAACATCTCCACAAATTCCAGCAATCCCTGGTTGGCCAGGCACAGGCCGCCCGAGTAGCTGTAAGCATCGGGGTCGTCTTGCGCAAAGGTCTCCAGCTTGCGGATATCCACTTTGCCCACGAGTGATGAAATATCCTGGTTGTTCTCGTCGCCCGGCTCGGTTTTGGCAATGCCAATTTGCTTGAGCATGCTGGGGTACCGCTTGACGACCCTGAACTGGCGAATGTCGCCGCCAAATTCATCCAGCCGTTTGACCGCCCACGGCGACAGGATGCGTTGCAGGTAGCG
>JAYUCJ010000151.1:0-1331 GCA_043740415.1 Polaromonas sp.
GGTGAACTCGACCGTCAGGACATCGCCCTGCTTGCCATCCGGAAAGTCGCCCGGCGCGCGCATGACGGCCCCGACAGCGCTGTCGGGGAATGTTTTGGCGTAGAAGTTTGCGGCATCAACGGCGGTGCCGTCGTACCACAGGCAAATCGTGTTTTTGCTGGTCATTTCGTTTCTCCTGAAGTGTTGACTGCCCGACGCCGCGGCGCTGCGGCAATTGCCTGCCGGCGGTCAGCGCTTTCGTTCGGGATGCCAACGCCGTTTGCCTTGGCCAGCCCGATGGCCGGTTTGAACTGGGTTGTATTCATGTCTGTTTGCTTTCACGCCATGGGCATGGCCACATTCACCATCCACGGCACGCCAAACTTGTCGGTCAGCATGCCGAAAGAGGAGGTCCAGAATGTTTTCGCCAAAGGCATCGTGACTTTTCCCCCAACACCCAGCGCTGTAAAAACTCGTTTGGCCTCAGCGTCGTCGTCCACCTCAATCGCCAGCGTCATGCCTTTGAACTCGGGCGTTGTCTCGCCCATGCCGTCGTCGGCCATCAGATCGGATTCACCAATGCGAAAGATGGCGTTCATGACTTTTTCTTCGTAACCGGGCGGCCCTTTCATGTTCTTGTCAGGGCTTTCCTTCCAGCGATGCAGGCCAAGGACTTCGGCACCGATGGACTTTGTGTAAAACTCCAGCGCCTCTTCGCAGCGGCCGCCAAAAGTTATGTAGGCTTGAACTTTCATGATGATTCCTTGCTTGGAAGTGGCAACGGGTTTGAGGATTGAAGCGGGATTGCATCTATCCACCTGCACGACGACTGGGCAGCTGTCAAATCGACATCTTGAGCAGCTTTTTTTCCTTGTCGTCTCTGCTGCGGATGACGTTACGTAAATCTACCTTGACCGTCTGTGCGGTAACGCACAGAAACCAGCCGTCAGTCGCCGACAAAACCTGCCAACCTTAATGCAGGAGATGAATTAGCCTCTACCCCGCTTCCTGTATACATATTTAGATACAAATATTATAGCAATTGATATCCAGCCCTGCAAGCCGCCGTTCGCCGCTTCGCCGCTTGAGAGCCTCCTCCAACTGCGCCTTGCGCAAAAGTACTGACTTCAGGCTTCAGAACAAGTCAAACCCGGCTGCCTCACAAGTAAAAAGTTAAAAAGTCTTGTATCCAGCGTACCATATACATAGTTAGCTATTTAATATATAGTTAATGCAGCAAACCCGGCCGAACCCATCCATCACAGCGTGAATCGGGCACGAGCCTGGCGTGCATCGGTGTGATACTTGGCAGGATGATGCGATTGAGTCTTCTGCCTGTAGCCATGATGAAC
>JAYUCJ010000152.1:0-69714 GCA_043740415.1 Polaromonas sp.
GCGTGCCACTTGGTCACAGGCCAGCAAGGCCGCCGGATAGTTTCCGGACACGCGTTCTAGCGTCGCCAGGGTCAGCCAGCCTTGCGCATGGCTGGGCTCGCGTTTTAGCACTTGGCTCAACACCACGCGAGCCGCGTCAAATTCATGCCGACTTTGCAACACGGTGGCTTGCAGGACGGCAAGTTCTACTGGGGCATCTTTTTTATCCCACCAAGGTGCCAGCGTTGCTTGTGCTCGGCCTAAATAACGTGTGTCTGCTGTTTGTCTAGCCAAAGTGATGGCCTGACGGGCGGTGACAGCAGCCGTTGCAGGCGAACTGGTCAGGGTCGTGCTGCGTATGCGTGCAGGCAGCGTCTCTATCACTTGGTTGTCACTGCTTGGCGTCAAGTCGCGGCCTGCGGCGTGAACCATCGCAACCGCGCCCAGCAAAACTAACAGTGGTAATTGGCGAAGACTGCACATTGTTGAACCCCAAATATATAAAAGGAAGGTCGACACGGATGTTCCGTATCGACCCTTAACCTTCACTTTTACCTTTAGAAAGCGATTTAGCTTAGCTATACGCTAGGCTCATCCGTCTCACTGGTCGCTAAAACTGCTGCTCCGCCTGCCAGCGGTTCAGCCCTGTCGTTTTGGCTACTTGCCATCATGTTGACAAAGCTAAAAGCGCCTGCCGCGCTGGTCGTTGCAGATACTGAGATCTCGCTGGCACTGGTAGCTACTGGATTCTCCGACAACCCTGCATTGTTGGATTGCAAAGAACCGCTATCGCCACAAGCGATCAGCAGCACACTAGCAAGGCTCAACGCAATAACCGCGGCGTTTGGAAGATAAGTTTTCATGGCGATTACTCCTTCGTGAATGAACTACCGAGAACCTGCATTCGGCGTGTTGAGGTAGGGAAAGCTGGTGAGAAACGGCACCACCGCTTGGTCTACACCATCATGCACGTTGGCGGATGTCGCACCCAAAGGCACGCTGGATGGCTTGCAAGCAGACGTGACGCCATTGACACCAGGAATGCTGTTGAGTTTTAAGCCATCGTTGTCACCATTGATGACGCACAAGCCACCCAACATGGCGACCAAAGCAATGTCTACGACGTCATCTTTAGGACGACGGCCGTTGGGGAAGCCCGCCAAGTCTTTTGCATTGCCCAAGTTTGCCAGACCACCCACACGCAACACCTCGCCAGCCACACCCAATCTGTTTTGGTCGGCAAACTGAACCGGTGGAATCGCCGTATTCAGGCGCAGCATTTCTGAAGGCGTGACACTAGCGGGTTTGTTGACACCCGTGATGCCCGTCAAAAATACCGTGGCCAAATCTGTACGCGGGATATTGGTGGGCGCCAGAGCATTCAGGTCACCCGCCAGGACTAGACCGAGCAAGGCCGGCAAAGTAGGATGGGTGACATAGTTTAAAAATTGACCATCATCCATAGGCTTAGAACCGTTGAACTTGTCTTTGTCCTTCAGGCCAATCACCACTTCGTTGACCAGGGGGTTGCCCAAGCGGGACACCTGGGTCCATGCACCACCCGCTTTTTCAGTCGTTTGGTAGCCCGAGTCCGGCTTGTCAGTCAAAACCCGGCCCTGACGCAGACTGGCGCTTGTCCAACCGCCAATCACCGGGTCTCCTCCAGCGGTCAAACAATCTTTGTGCACTTCCATTGCAATCGACGTGACATTGGAGTCTTGAATCGAATTTGCGGCAAAGGCGTTTTTCAAATCTGGGTTCGTGATCTGCGCTGCGGTGGCATTCACCAAGTCAAAAATGGGGCCCAAATTCACAGCAAAACCTTCTTGTCGTTGACCGACAAAAACCTTACCGGTATTTTTACCCGCAGGACAGCCCGGGATGGTGATGTTATGGATGTGTCTGCCTGCATAGGTCGCGTAGGCGGCACTGTTCCCCAAGGTTTTCACACCAATATAGTCCACCGGTTTCTCAAAGGTAGCACTTCCCCCGCTTGTTTTGGTCACAGGGTATAGGGTACCTTTGCGGCGGTCACCCCACATGACATTGACCGTGTAGGTCTCGTTCAGATTCAAATTGGCATCTGACACATTGGTGACGGTGCCCGCTTGAATAAGCGGTATGGCGACTGACTTTTGGGCCGCGCCAGCGCCAATTGGCAGTGATACATTGTTCAACTTGTTGTTGAAACGGAACTGAAAAGACAGGTCTTCGGCACCATTGCCGTTGTTATCGATGTGAATCTCGTAGAGGGCATTGCCATCCATGGAGAAGTAGTTGGGCCCCCCGTACGGAGCCTGCAAAGGCTGGTAGTTGGCAATCAGCGTCACGTAGTCGCTACGCCCGCCCGTACCGTTGGCGGCAATGCCTTCATAGCTGCGAAACATATAAAAATCTGTTCCGTCAACTTTGGGACTGGTCGTGATAAATGGCGCTTCGCGGTGGCTGGACGCGATACTGACACCTGCTGTGCAAGCAGCGGCGACTGCAAGCAGGCTAAAGCCTAGTTTTTTCATGCACATAATAAACTCCTGGTTAAGTTGATTTGGCGGTATGCCACCCTGTATACGGGGGCAACCCAACATTGGATTCAGCCAAATAAATAGATATTTGTATCAAGTTGAGACATTGACACCAGCCATGGCGTGCAACTTTGGCGCAACCTGGCGGCAAAGAGTCGGCGTATTTATTGCCTAATGTGCTATTTTATTTATAGCTAAATAATTTGCAATGGCATTCGAAAAAAACTAAATTACGCGATTGCCGAAGAATTAAAAAAATGACTGCCGCCATTTCGATTTTTTTCTAAATTTGTTTACTTCTAGCCTACATACAAATTCAGTGCGGTTTGCATGCATTCAAATTGGGCCAAGAACTGGAAAGCTAAAGTTCTCAACAGCGGCTTTTCCCGCTCACTGTTACATATTTATTTATAAGTTATGGCTAAAAATATTTCAGATTAAAGTTCTGAAGCCTATATTAAATCAAGTTTTGTTTTTTTGTGTAAAAAAATGTCACGCAAAAATTCGATGCTGAGTCCGTTTTTTTAATTGAATATTTTTTGGAGTTCGCATGAAATATCTAACCATGTATCGGCTATTGGTCATTATTTTTATAAGCATGCTTTTGGCCGCTTGTGTGCCATGGGCGGAATTTACGGTGGAACCAACACCAGTCGTTGCAGGGAAAGTTGCAACTTTTGATGCCTCACCCAGCTTGGTTTCAGAAAAAGAGCATGGGCAAGTGACGTACTCATGGAACTTTGGTGACGGCACGCCCGTGGGCAGCGGAAAAATTGTTGAACACACTTTCGTTGCCAAAGGAAATTACAGCGTCACTTTGACCATCACGCCTTCAAAAGATAAAACCAAAGGCAAAATCGGTACAGTGACAAAAACAGTTAATGTGGCTACTTCTGCGACCGAAGGCGTGCTGTCCGCTCAAGTTCAAGGCTCGGATGGTGTGTTGATTCCGAACGCCAACGTTGCAATTGCTACGCTCAATGTCAAATCCGATGCCAAGGGTATGGCGGTAGTCGCGAATGTGCCGGCAAGCGCCGATCAAGTCATCACAGTTACAAAAAAGGGCTACGTTTCGCAAACGACCCGCGCAACGATAGCGCCAGACAAAACCACTAAATTGCTCGTCACGCTGCTGCCTGTCAAAGAAACACGCTCGATTTCACGGGCAGAGGTCGCTCAAGTCATCGCAACCACGACCTTGGGGGCTTCCGTAACTCTGCCGGCCAATGCCCTGGTCAATGCAAACAACCAAATCGCCACATCTGCGATTTCCGCACATCTTTCACCGTTCAATGTCAACAGCCAAGACATGACTGCCATGCTCGGCAACGGCCGCGGGCGAGATGCCACCGACAAGATGGTTAACTTGATCAGCGCAGGCGTTTTCAGTATCGATTTTTATGACGCACAAAATGGTCATTTGCAACTGGCAGCCGGCAAAACGGCAGATATCCAGGTTGATTTACCCTATGCCAGCATCAACGGCAAAGTTCTTGTCGTAGGCACAGCGATTCCGCTGTGGCATTTCGATGTCGCGCAGGGTGTATGGCTTGCTGAAGGGTCGGGAACCGTGGTCGCCTCACAAACATCTAGCGTCGGCTTGGCAGTCAAGGCAACCGTGTCGCATTTTTCCACCTGGAGTTGGAATTTTCCGATTGATAATTTGGGTAGCGTCACGGTGAGCTGCGTTGATGCCGCGCTGCAATTAACCGCGTGCGACTTAACTGCCGTTGTCGTGCTGCCTGACAATTCTTATTACTTCAAATACGCAAGCATTGCGGCGGAAGTTACCACCGTTATAGACATGCCGTCCGTAGGCAATGTCAGTTGGATTGGATCTACCAATCAAGGCCAACTCGGCAACGCACAATCAACCACGACGGGTGATGTGGTTGTGCCATTGGCAGCACCGCAAACCGATAACTTTGTGCAATGCAAGTTGACCGATCTAAGCCCAACAGACTGCAATGTCGTTGCCAACATCGCATTTAGCAATGGTGGCGGAACATTAGCACGGCCGTACTACATCCCAGCAGATGGCGCATGGGTGCGAACCGCTTTCTACACAACCAGCCCCATAGCATGGCAAGCATCCAGCGGCTTTTCAATCAATGGCACGGGTCAACTTGTTCGCTATGAGGGCAATGCCACATCGGCAGCGACTGGCAATATCAACATACCACTGAACACCGAAGTAATTTCAGCAAACAAGTTGTTGGTGATTTCATGTGACAGCACCGCTGACATCTACCCCGTTGGCGTCTATTTAGAACAACCCAACCTCCCCACACCTGTGACGGAAACTGTGGCAACTTGCAACATTGGCGTGAGTGTCATTGGAACGAATACAAGTTTCAACTATGTCAGTCCTTCCATCCTACCTGGCGTGGTCATCAATTTAGCCATGCCACCGTTGGCATTCATGGATACGGTTTATATAGGCGCCAGAGGAAAGACGTCTCAAAATACCTTTGTCAACTTTTACACCTTGTCCGCAGCCAGTGCATTGACAAATTTACAAACCTTCTTACTTAGGTTGCACAATTTGACACCAACATAATGCATTTATCCGGCGTATTTATTGCCTAAGGCGCTATTTTATTGATAGCAATTATCGACCGCAAGCGTAACCAGGTCGATTTTGCTATCATGTAGAAAATGCCTTGAGGAGCAGGGTCATGCCTCTGTCAAAGTCACACAAACAAGCCGCGCTGAAAGCGGTTTTAGCCATCGTCATGCTCGCAGCATTGGCAGGTGTCGCCGGTTCGCAGATTGCGCCCCATGTGCCGCTACAAACCGTGTTGCTCTATTGTGTTATTGGGGCAGCGATCTTGTTTGCTGTCCTCGTTTTTGCAGCCATTGTGATGCTGGTGTTCAACCAGTTCATCCTGCGCCACGGCGGCACTGACCCGACGTGGTTTTGGTTCAAAGCCGACCCGCCGGGGTTGGCGGAACAAAGAGCGCGGTTAAAGGCGCATGGCGAGTGAAATCCTGCCATTTTAATATATAAATATGGCTCTAGCCGGCGTTTTTATTGCTTAAGCTGCTATTTTATTTGTAGCGTTTTTTAGCTGCGCGTAGCTGGTTTGTTTCCCCCACTCACCCCCAACCCCTCTCGCCCCGCCGGGCGAAATGGGAGCTTTCATTTGATGGTTGGCTGTAAAGTTTTGACCGAACGGCTTGCAGGTTTTGTATGAATTGAGATTGCCAGATAAAGTAGCTTAATGACTTAAACTCGACATTCATGAAACAAACATCATTGCTGGATCGCCTAATCTACGGTGGATTGATGCTCTTTTTCGGTGCAGCAATCGGGTGCATAGTAGGTATTGCTGGTTTTGGCCTATCTAAACCACCTCACTTTAATGTCGCCGCACTACTGTTTACATTAATAGTGTTCTTTGTCGTCGGATTTGTATTTCTTGACCGTGGCTCAGACTTTGTTGCAGTGCGCTTTGTCTCGTTACTACTAATATTTAGCATTGCTTCAGAAACTGTACTGCACGAGCCAAAGCGTGAGGATTTTTCACCAAAGTGGTGTCTATTTGCACTTATCACTTGGTTAGCTACGATTGTGTATATCTTGCTTAACTTCTAGCAGCCTGCAACACATCCCGAGTCTGAATCGCCACTTGCCGCGCTGCAGCCGCAAAATCAGCCCCACTCGACGCATACAACACCGCCCGTGATGAGTTGACGATGATGGGGGCGGTGGTTTGGCCGTTTTGCTGTTTCCAGCCGGCTTTGACTGTGGCTACCGCATCACCGCCCTGAGCGCCTACGCCGGGGATGAGTAAGGGGACGTGGGGGGCTACTTTTCGGACGCGTTCTATTTCAGCCGGATACGTTGCGCCTACGACGAGGCCGAGCTGGCCGTTGGTGTTCCACTCGCCTTGGGCGAGTTTGGCGATGTGTTCGTACAACAGCGGCTCGCCGGGGACGGAGCTGAGGCGCTGGGCCTGGAGGTCGTCGCCGCCGGGGTTGGAGGTGCGGCAGAGCAGGAAGGCGCCTTTGCCGTGGTAGGCCAGGTAGGGTTGCACGGAGTCAAAACCCATGAAGGGGGACAGGGTGACGGCGTCAGCACCGTAGCGCTCGAAGGCTTCGATGGCGTATTGCGCGGCTGTTGAGCCGATATCGCCGCGTTTGGCGTCCAAAATCACGGGAACGTGGGGTGCGGTGGCGCGCATGTGCTGCATGAGCTTTTCCAGCTGGTTTTCGGCGCGGTGGGCGGCGAAGTAGGCGATTTGGGGTTTGAAGGAGATCACCAGGTCGGCGGTGGCGTCCACAATCGCGGCGCAAAAGTCGTAGATTTTGCTGGCATCGCCCTGCAAGTGGGCGGGGAACTTGGCCGGCTCGGGGTCTAGGCCGACGCAGAGCATGGATTGATTGCTGCGCTCGGCTTCTTTGAGTTGTTCTAAAAAGGTCATGGGGGGATTGTAAATTAGCACCCAACTTACAAAAATCCGTTCGGACTGAGCCTGTCGAAGTCATCAAGAACCCTTCGACAGGCTCAGGGCGAACGGAAAACGCTTACTATCCATCCATGCAAAAACTCTCCGCAAAACAACTCTGGCTCTTGGTCGTTCTTACCGTGGTGTGGGGCTTGAACTGGCCGGTGATGAAGCTGGGGGTCACGGGCATGCCACCGCTGCAGTTCAGAACCCTGTCAATGTGGCTGGGGCTGCCGGTGCTGGCGCTGGCGTTGGTGTGGCTGAAAGTGCCGTTTGCCATGCCGCGCAAGCATTGGCGGGAGCTGCTGTTGCTGGCGGCGACCAATATGTTCATCTGGCATGTGTGCATTATTTTGGCGATTCAGTCGCTCTCCAGCGGGCGGGCGGCGATTTTGGGCTATACCATGCCTATTTTTTCAGCCATTCTGGGGGCGATCTTTTTTGCCAGCGTCATGACCAAGCGCAACTGGCTGGGCGTGGCTGCTGCTGCCTTGGGCGTGGCGCTGCTGCTGTGGCATGAAATGACAGGCTTGAGCGGCAAACCCCTGGGCGTGGCTCTGGCTTTGACGGCGGCAGCCACTTGGGCGCTGGGCACGCAGCTGCTGCGCCGCACCAAGATTGACACCCCCACCTTGGCGATTTCGTTTTGGATGACGGTTTTGGCCTGCATGGTGATGACGGCGCTGACCGTGACATTTGAGCGTGACGCCTGGGTTATGCCCTCACAAATTTCTGGCAACTCGTGGTTTGCGATTGTTTACAACGCGGTGCTGGTGTTTGGCTTCGCCCATGCGGCGTGGTTTTTCCTGGCACGCACCCTGCCGCCCGTGGCGTCTACGCTGTCGGTGATGATGATTCCGATTTTGGGTGTTTTTGCTGGCGCTTACTGGCTGGGCGAAGTCTTGCATTGGCAAGACTGGGCGGCGGTGGCGCTGATGGTGGTGGCGATTGCGTCGGTTTTGGCACCGACGAAGACACCACCGATTCGTCCAATTGAAAAATAAACCGTTCGCCCTGAGCTTGTCGAAGGGTTTCGACAAGCTCAACCCGAACGGAAATTATTTGGACACTAAAGACGCCTTAGCCAAACACAAATCCGCCCACGCTTTGGCTTTGTCCGCTGGGTTGCGCAGCAAATTGGCGGGTGAATAGGTCACGACAACGGGAATGCCTTGGTAGCTGTGAACGGTGCCGCGCAGCTGACCCAGCGGTGGCACGGGGTTGCTGACAGTTTGCGCCAGCAACGCCTGCGCGGCGTAGCGTCCCATCGCCAAAATCATTTTCGGACGCGTCAATGCCACTTGGCGGCGTAAAAAAGTCTCGCACTGCGCCAGCTCTTGCGCGCCCGTGCTTTGCCCTTCAGTGCGGCATTTGACGGCGGGGGTTAATGTGACTTTTTGGGTAACTTGTTCTGTGCTTAAACCCATGGCTTTGAGCATATTGCCCAGTAAGACACCCTCATCGCCCGTGAACGGTGCACCGGCGGCTTCGTCAGACTCGGTCGGTGGGTCGCCGACGATGAACCAATCAGCTTGCTGCGCAGATGCTGGCGTGCCAAAAACAATGCCATTTCGACCTGCGCACAGCTGGCAGGCTTGGCAGGTTTGCGCGGTTTGCTGCAGGGTTGGCCAATCCATCTCTTGCAGGCCTGCGGGCATGGCTTGCAAAACCAGCTCGGGACGATCGATTTTCGGTGAATTTGGTTTAACAACCGCATTTTGAGGCTGTTTTAGGGGTTTAGCCGGCGTATTTATTGCCTGAAGTGCTATTTTATTTATAGCAATTTGTGGTTTTTCAACAACTTGCGCGGTCTGAGAGCTAGCGGCAACAACGGCAACTTCATCCAGAACGTAAACCGTTTCAGGCTGCCAAACGGTGATGCCCATTTCTTGCAGCATGGCGCGTTGGCGGGTGTCTAAAGCTAGGCTCATAGATGCAAACTCATAGCTTCAGACTCATCACAATCGCGTCTTCACGGCCATTGGCTTTGGGACCTTTGGGGTAGTAATCTTGCCGAACGCTCACCAGTTTGAAGCCCTGCGCTTTGTAGACTTGCAGCGCCCGCTCATTGTTAGCGCGCACCTCTAGCCACAGCCACGCGGCACCCTGCCCGCGCGACCAGACGGCCAGCGCATCCAACATCAGCTTCGCCCAGCCTTGGCGTTGGTTGGGCTCAGCGACTGTGATGTTCAGCAAATGCACCTCTTCAAAGCCTTTCATGGCGATGAAATAGCCCAAAATGTCTGCCTTAGTTGAAGAATCTGTCGTTAAACCTGCAGTTAAGACCTGCATTTGGTAGCCGGTTTGAATCGAATCTTCGAAATTAGCGCGGCTCCACGGGTGTGGGTAGACGGCGTTTTCGATGTCGAGGACGCAGTCAAGCCAATCTGCCGTCAAAGGCTGAAATTCAACCTCTGGCTGGTTTACCAAAGGAGGTATAGGCTTCAAAATCGCGTTCATGTCGCTGATTTTAAGGCTTGGCGTTCTGCCGTGGTTTGCGCCACTTTGTCGCGTATGTAGAGTGGCAGGGCTTGGTCAGCAGGCACACCCAAACCTGCTGTCAACATGGCCGGCGCTAGCCGCAGCATGGCGGTAGCGGTGGGCAAAGCGTCAATACGATTGGCATCGTCCAAACAGTTGCCCGCCAAGCTGAAGCCAGCTTCAACTTGCAATTGATCTGCTTTGCAGAGCTTAATGTCAGAATTTGCCTGCCAAAAGCCGTCTTTGTAGGTATAACTTGAGACATAGACCTCGCCCATACGGGCATCTAAAACGGCTTGGATGTGAATAGAACCAGAGTTAAACCGCGCCTCTTCAGCCACCGCCAAGAGCGTATCGACAGGTAAAACCGAGATATTTCCAGCCCCAAACGCCAAACCTTGCGCCACCGAACACGCCGTGCGCAGCCCCGTGAACGAACCCGGCCCGCGCCCGAAAACGATGGCATCTAGCTGTTGCAGCGTTAAATCAGCCTCTTTGAGCAGCGCCATGATGGCAGGAATCAAGGCGGCGGAGGTTTTAGCGCCGCCTTCAGCCATGTGTTGCCAAGTTTGTTGGCCGTCAGTGACGGCGATGAACATGGTTTCTGTACTGGTATCGAAAGCCAAGAGCTTCATTTTCCCACCTCAACAGAGGGAATAGTTATGGGTTTAGATGGGGGTTTAGCTGGGGATTTAACGGCTCGAACGCCAAACAAAATACCCACAGTGACCAATGCCAAACCTAACATTAAATTGGTATGCAAGGGTTCGCCCAAGAAAAACACCGCGCCCAATGCCGACAAACCGGGCACCAAGGCCGTCATCATGGTGCTGCGTACGGGGCCAAAATATTGGATCATTTTGGTAAACGAAATGCCCGAAATAACCACAGAGCCAACACCTTGAAAAACCGCTTGGAAAGCCACTTCACCCCACGGCGCCGTCGCTAGATGGCTTTTGATCGCGCCAAAAGCCAGCAGCGCTGCGTAAACCGGCACATACGTCACAGCTGTGAACACGGTGATGGCGATGGTTGCTTTGACAGCATCCAGTGCATTTTTACGGGCGATGACCGAGTAAAACGCCCAGCAGGTGGAGGCAGATAAAAAGAGCAGGTCGCCCTTCCAGGTTTCGCCGCCGTCAAACGCTTTGAGCAAGCTGGTGCCGCCGACCAGCAGATCGCCACAAAAAATCAGCCCCAAACCGACCGCGCGGGCGGGGGTGATGCGGTCTTTCAACAGCCACACCGCCACCAAGGCGGTAGACAAAGGCAATGTACCCGGCAGCAGCACACTGGCATGCGCAGCAGGTGCAAAGAAAAACCCGCTGTAAGCCAGCATGGCATAGCCCACGCCACCTATGGTTCCCACCAGCGCGGTAAGCTTAAAGGCATAAGGCGACAAACCAAGCCAAGAGATGCTGCGACTGAGCTTTTGCGACCGCACCAACCACCAGCCCCAAGGCAAGAGCACCAAACCTGCGCCTATAAAGCGCAAGAAAACCATGTCCAAAGGCAGCAAACTGCCTTTGGCCGATGCGCGGGCGATAACAATGAAGGAGGACCAAATTAAGATGGTAACCACAGCAGCCAAAATGCCCACCGCTTTGGGTGACAGTTGACGGGGCGCTGAATGTAACGAATTGAGTGTTGACATGCCTCTATTATCAAGGCACAGCATAATAGCTTGATGAATGTGTTTTTTCGATGGCGCGGTTTGTGTGGCCTCTTAGGTCTGTTTTGGTTTCATCCGCTAGCGGTAGCGGCGACGGAAACCTCTGCACAGCTGCCGACTATGGTGGCACAAGCTCTTGCGCGCGCGGGCGTGCCGCGCGATGCGGTGAGTTTTGAGGTGAGATCGGTATCTGGCGACGCAGCACCGCGTTTGAGCTACAAAGCCGGCGTGGCGATGAACCCGGCTTCGGTCATGAAACTGGTCACCACGTTTTCCGCTTTGGACATTTTGGGGCCCAATTTCACCTGGAAAACCGGGTTTTACACCGATGGCAGCTTGGGCAAGGGTGTGTTGAATGGCAATTTGATCATCAAAGGCGGCGGCGACCCGAAGTGGGTGCTGGAGCGGATTGAGGAAAACTTCAAAACTCTGCAAACGCTGGGTGTGCAACGCATCACGGGTGATATTGTGTTGGACAACAGCGTGTTTGACCTGCGAACACGTCATGCTGCTGACTTTGATGGCGAACCCATGCGCCCCTACAACAGCGCACCTGATGGTTTGCTGGTGAATTTCAAAGCCTTGATTTTTAAGTTTGTGCCGGATCCACAAACGCAAACCATCCGCGTCGTAAGCGAGCCGCCTATGGCCGATGTTGCCATTGATACCCAAGTGACTGCGACAACCGATGGCTGTGGCGACTGGCGCAGCACGCTCAGAGCAGATTTTTCCAACCCCAACAAAGTGCATTTCAGCGGCAGCTACAGCGTGCGCTGTGGGGAAAACACCTGGCCGGTGGCCTACATTGAGCCGGCGAGCTATGCCATGCGTGTGGTCAAAGCCATGCACAAAGCGTCGGGCGGCGTGTTGGACGGCAAGGTTCGGTACGGCACCTTGCCGCAAAATGCGCTGTTGTTATGGCAAGCGCCATCGTTACCGCTGTCGCAAATCATTGCAGACGTGAACAAATTCAGCAACAACGTGATGGCGCAGCAGGTTTTTTTGACGCTGAGTGCCCAGTATTCAACATTCAACACGTCGCTGCACTTGCCGGGCGCACCGCGCACGGGCAATTTTGTCAGATCCGCGGCCACCGTGCAGCACTGGTGGCGCGAGCGGTTTGGGCGCGCCGTCAAAGCGCCGACGTTAGACAATGGCTCTGGGCTGAGCCGCAGCGAGCGCATCACGGTGCAAGCATTGAGTGAGCTGCTTAAACTGGCGGCTAGACACCCCAGCGCTGAGGTTTTTGCCAATTCTATGTCTGTAGCGGGCGTCGATGGCACAGCAGCCAACATGGTCAAACGCGGCATTGCGGTCAACGCCATTGGCAATGCACAACTCAAAACCGGCACGCTGCGCGATGTGGCCGCCGTTGCCGGCTATGCCACCGGCAAAAGTGGCCGGCGCTACAGCGTGGTCGGCTTGATCAACCACCCCAATGCAGGTGCGGCACGGCCGGCGCTGGATGCCTTGGTGGAATGGGCGGTGTTAGATGACTAACTCAGATGAGTAATTTATATGACTAAGCCGCACAAGCGTGATTTAGCCGAACTGCTAGAAGCCGTTGATCTAGAAGCGCCACTGGCGCAGCGGCATTTGTGGTTGATAGCATTGTTCACGTGGATTCGTGGTGATGCCAAATCGGTCAGTGCTGCCATCAACCGCTTGCACTTGCTGCTGGATGTGGCGCAATCGCGCCCACAGCTGCAAACGCGTTTACGCCAGTGGTGGCACCAGCTGCTGCAAATTGTTGATGCTTCCAGTTTGCTAGCGGATTATGGTTTTGCACAACGCAGCGCCTTTGTGAGTGAACTGACCGAGCGTATACGCTTGAAACTGCTGCCTGCCACGCCTGAGACGACAGACGCTGCGGTGCTCTTCTCCCTCGTTTTATCCCATAGTTTTGACCAGCTGTGGCTGGCCGAACTGGATGAAGCGACGTTGGCTCGCATTGCGGACTTGTTAGAGACACCCGACATTGGCGACAGTGCCAGCACCCAAACCAGCTATTGGCAAAACACGGTGCTGGAAGCCATCACTTTTTGTGTGGGCCACATTCGATCCAGCGGTTTTTCTCCCGAGCTGCGCACGCGCATGAGCCCCGCTGCCGTACAAGACAGGCCTTTTCATTGGCTGGATGCAGAATTGGATGCCTTGCGCGCTGCTTTTTTAGCGACCCGTACGGGTGCAGCGGAAGATGCAATGGCCAATGCCGAGGCGCTGCAACACGCTGTCACCGAATTTCGTAACTGCTTAGACGCCTGCCGCCAAGCTGCAGGCACCGTGTACACGCATTTGGACGAACACGGCATTTCCGTCAGCCTGGTTTTCCGCCTGCGCGAGATGCGGGCGCGGGTGCTGCGCGTGCGTGAGTTGTTGGATTGTTTGCTGTCAGACCGACCCAACAGCTACACCGCCAAGCTGCTGTCGCACTTGGTCAAAATTGGCGTGCACAGGCGCAGTGTGCGCGATTTGATCACTTCGAACACCACGCTGTTGGCCGCCAAAATGGCGGACCGCAGTGCCGAGACGGGTGAAAACTACATCACCCGCAACCGCGCCGAATACTGGGACATGCTGCGCAAAGCGGCAGGCGGTGGCGGCATGGTGGCCATCACCATTTTGGTGAAATACCTGCTGCTGGCTATGGGCTTTTCCGCCTTTTGGGGCGGCTTTTTTGGCGGTGTGAATTACGCGCTGAGCTTCATCGCCATCCAATTGTTGCACTGGACGCTAGCCACCAAGCAGCCCGCCATGACCGCGCCCGCCATGGCCGCCAAGCTGAAAGACTTGAGTGGCGACAACGAGGTGGCGTCTTTCGTCGACGAAGTCACCCACGTGGTGCGCTCCCAAGTCGCCGCTGTGTTGGGCAACTTGGCTTTGGTCGTTCCTTGTGTACTGCTCATCAGCTATTTGATGCAGCTGGGCTTGGGCAAACCATTGATTGACCAAGCCGAAGCGAAGCATGCTTTGGCATCACTCACGCTGCTGGGACCCACGGCTTTGTTTGCCGCAGCAACGGGTGTGGTGCTGTTTTTATCCAGCATTTTTGCGGGCTGGGCGGAAAACTGGTTTGTGCTGCACCGTTTGGACTCGGCCATGCGTTTTAACCCGCGCATCACGGCGGCCATTGGCGAGACGCGGGCGGAGCGCTGGGCGCAGTTCATGCGTAAAAACATATCGGGTTTTGCCGCCAGTGTGTCCTTGGGCATGATGCTGGGTTTGATACCTGCGATTTCCGGGTTTTTGGGCTTCGGGCTGGAGCTACGCCATGTGACCCTGTCCACCGGGCAGATCGCAGCAGCCGGTGCATCGTATGGCTGGGATGTGCTGCATGTGCCCGAATTGCGTGAAGCTTTGTTGTGGGCGATTGCGGGTATTTTCGTGATTGGGCCGCTCAATGTGGGTGTCAGTTACTATTGTGCTTTTAGATTGGCATTGCGGGCGCACAATGTCAGCGTGGGCGAGCGCAAACGTATTCGCAGCGCCGTGTGGGAACGCTTGAATTATTTTCCACTGAGTTTTTTATGGCCGCCAAAAGAAGCTAAAAAGCCAGAAGCTATACCACCAGAAGACAAGCAGCCGGAAGAAACGAATACTTAAGAAAGAACAGTTAAGCATCGCATGGGTGAATTTGACCTGATTGAACGCTATTTCAAAGCACCCGCGCGCGCCATGGCTCAACAAAACAGTGCTGTAGCTCAGGGCATCGGCGACGACTGCGCTTTGTTGCAGCCCGCTGCTGGCATGCAATTGGCCATTTCCAGCGACATGCTGGTGGTAGGCCGGCATTTTTTCGCAGATGTTGACCCGTTCAAACTCGGCCACAAATCACTCGCCGTCAATTTGAGCGACTTGGCCGCCTGCGGCGCGAAACCACTGGCGTTTACCTTGGCTTTGGCATTGCCCCAAGCCGATGCAGCTTGGCTGGCGCCCTTCTCACGCGGTTTGTTGGCCATGGCAGCAGAGCACAATTGCGCGCTGATCGGCGGCGACACCACGCAAGGGCCGCTGAACATTTGCATCACGGTGTTTGGCGAGGTGCCTAAAAATGCGGCATTGTTGCGATCTGGTGCAAAAGCGGGGGATGACATCTACGTCAGCGGCACACTGGGGGATGCGCGCTTGGCGTTGGAAGCGATGTGCGGCAACTTGGCGCTTGCGACCGAAGCGTTTACCGTAGCAAAAGCGCGTTTAGAAACACCCACGCCGCGCGTGGCACTCGGCATGGCTTTGCGCGGCATTGCCAGCAGCGCGATTGATGTGAGTGATGGTTTGCTGGGTGATTTGGGGCACATCTTGCAGCAATCTGGGGTCGGCGCAGTTCTCGATACCGCTCTTGTTGTTCAATTATTAGCTATATATTCAATAGCAACTCAGGCAATAAATACGCCGTCTAATGGTCAATTTGACCATGTCAATCTTCTAAAATACGTGCTTTCTGGCGGGGATGACTACGAACTCGCTTTCACCGCGCCCGTGGGCAAACGCCAGGCCGTGCAAGCCGCCGCCCTAGCCAGCAACACGCCGGTGACCCGCATCGGACAGATTGAAGCAGAACCAGGTCTTAGACTCACAGATGCGCAAGGCCAGACCGTGCCGAATAACTTTGCGTCGTTTGACCACTTTCAATAAAGTCCCCCTACAGCTATATGCCAGAACTCTCCCCCGAAACTGAGCCAAAGCCTTCTCGCATCAAACACGCAGACGACGACCTCTCACCCCTCGCGCCGTTTCACAAACCCGTGTTTCGCATGCTGTGGACGACGTGGCTGATGGCCAATGTTTGCATGTGGATGAGCGACGTGGCGGCGGCCTGGATGATGACCTCGCTGACCACCACCCCACTGTGGATTGCGCTGGTGCAAACAGCGGCAAGTTTGCCCGTTTTCCTGTTGGGCATTCCCAGCGGTGCTTTGGCAGATATTTTGGACAGGAAGCGGTACTTTTTAATGACGCAAATCTGGATCGCCGTCGTGGCCAGTTTGCTCAGTACCACGGTGTTTTTAGGCTGGATTTCGCCGCCACTGCTCTTGGCCTTGGTCTTTGCCAATGGCATTGGCTTGGCGATGCGCTGGCCGGTGTTCTCCGCCATCGTGCCCGAGCTGGTGCCGCGCCCGCAGCTGCCGGCCGCCTTGGCGCTGAATGGTGTCTCGATGAACGCCTCACGCATCATCGGCCCGCTGGTGGCCGGTGCCTTGATTGCCAGCGTCGGCAGTGCGTGGGTGTTTTTGCTCAACGCCGTGCTGTCACTGGCGGCAGCCGTCATCATCACCCGCTGGAAGCGCGAGCACAAACCGCATCCGCTGGGGCGCGAGCGGCTGGTCAGCGCCATGCGGATTGGGCTTCAGTACGTCGCGCAGTCGCATCACCTCAAAGGCGTGCTGGTGCGGATTTCGATTTTCTTTTTCACCTCGACCGCCCTCGTCGCTCTGATGCCTTTGATCGCCCGCAACCTGCACGGCGGTGGTGCCGGCACCTTCACGCTGATGTTGGCTTCTATGGGCGCAGGGGCGATTGTCTCCACCGCCTTTTTACCGCAGCTGCGACGCGCGCTGTCGCGGGATGCTTTGGCACTCAGCGGCGCGGCGGTGCAGTCCCTCGCCATGCTGGTGATGGCGTTTACCAGCAACAGCGGCGTCGCCGTGCTGGCCATGCTGTTTGCTGGTGCGGCGTGGATCACCACAGCCAACACGCTCAGCGTTTCCGCGCAAATGGGCTTGCCCGACTGGGTGCGGGCGCGTGGCATGTCGATGTACCAAATGGCCATCATGGGCTCGAGTGCCGCTGGTGCGGCGGTGTGGGGCCAGGTGGCGACGGTCGCCGATGTGCAAATGAGCCTGATCGTTGCAGCCTGCAGCGGCTTGCTCGCCATGGCCTTGGCCAACCGCTTCATGCCCGGCCAAGGCATGGTCGAAGACCTGACGCCTTCAACCGCTTTCAACATCCCGCAAGCCGACGAACCCCCCAAACACGGCAATGTGATGATCATGATCGAATACCGCATAGCCCCAGCCCGCGCCGCCGAATTCCGCGCCCTGATGCTAGAAGGCCGCCGCAGCCGCCTCTCGCACGGTGCGCTGTCGTGGGAGCTGCTGCACGATATCAACGAGCCCAGCCGTTTTATCGAAATGATCGTCGACGAATCTTGGAACGACCACCTGCGCCGCTTCGACCGCGTCACGACAGCCGACGTCGCCCTGCGCGACCGCAAACTGGCGTTTCATATTGGGGAGTCACCGCCAGTGGTAACGAGGAGTTTGATGGAGACGACGGTGAAGGCGGGTTAAGATAAGCGCAACAAATACCGCTTGCTTAACAAATGAATCAACAACTTGGCACCTGGATAGTAATTGGCTTCTCGATATTGGGCATTTCAGCCGCAATCATTGCATTTTTGAGGACACCAAAAGAAAAACGAGGACTTAAAGCTTCATTTAGGCGTGCCATTTCAATTGAAGAACGTTTGCTAGAGTACCCAACTAAAGCGGAAGCCGTCATTATCAAAGGTAATAAAAAACTGGCGCTTATCAAATTTGCACCTGCACTAATCTTTTTTCTGTTCTTTATCGGATTGGCAGAATGGCTAAAAGACTTAGTTGCTTTACATTGCACGAGAGTTTTCGATATAAATACCGTTCAACTTGCATTGTTTGTAGCCTGCTATGCAATCCCATTCGGAGTTTTAATAATAAGTTTATTTTTACTAAGAACTGGAATTAAAACCCTCAAAACTGGCTACTACCCACCGCTTGAAACTGTTGTGTTCGCGGATACGATTGCAACGAAAGGACTTTTCTCTCTGAGTCGCGGTGTTATTGCTGTTTTATTCCCATTTTTTGCGATTTACTTCATAAATATTGGAAACGATTTATATCAAGGATTTACGCAGGGTTCAGCCACTGAAATGACAAAACGCATAGAGTCAAAATGCACAAACATAGTTCAACTGCCTTAAAAGTAGCAGAATGAAGTTTCGAAATCAACGCCCCGACGCCCTCATTACTTGCCTGTGTGTTGCATGGATAGTCATACTTGGTGGTTTGGGACTTTCCGCAATCATTTTCGAAAGCGTAACAATCTCTACCAAGGTTGGGCTATCTCACTCTGAAGGCTTAGCCGCAATCGTTCAAGGTTGTTTCTTTATCGGCTTTGCTCTGATTGGATTTTTGCCATTTTTGGCTAGCAATCCCTTTAGACGACTCCTAATTGCCTTGCTATTTGGTTGTTGGCTCGCGGGGTCAATTATTTACCTACTTACGCGCTAAAAATCACTATTTAGTTGATAGCGTCTTAGGTAATAAATACGCTGGCTACAGCTCTATTAATCACCCTATCAGCACCATTCCCGCCAACTTGGCAGCCGCTTTGTCAAATGTCATCGTGCGATGACAACCTGCATGAGCGCATAAACGCTCGATCAAACAATCTGAAAAATCTGCCTTGCTGTCGGCATACATACGTACTGCGCTAGCGACAACTGCTACGCGGTCAAGCTTGATACTATCTAGTGACATCAAGGTTTGCATCACCTCTACAAATTGCTGACGAGTGACGCCATACACCGATTCAAACACCCAGTTCAACTCAGCGACAGTCGCCAAAGTCACATAGCCAGGTGACGATTCATCCAAGCTATCAATGAGCGAATTAGACAGTGCGGACTGCTTGTCGTCGTCTTGCGTGATGTAGCGTACAAGGACGTTGGTGTCTAGACCGATCATTTGGCAGTGCCAGTACCTAAACCTAATCCAGCAGCTGCGCCGCGCTTGGCGATTGCGGCATTCATCTCCTCTATGGATACAGGCTTTGTGGGTTTAGCAATCATGCCTTTGAGTGCGGTAACTGGTAATTTTTGCTCGGTTTTAAACGTAAATCCCCCCGTAGGTGAGACTTCAAACGCAATCCGATCACCCGCGCCCAGCTTGAGTGCGAACCGAATTTCTGCTGGAATGGTGATTTGACCTTTGGATGTGATGGTTGCGGTGATCATGGCGAGACTCCTATTTGCTGCATTTTCCTTACTTTAATGTAAGGCAAAACAATTGTCAAGCCGCCGCAATCCGCGCCGCCACATACCGAAACTCCTGCGTCTGCCCGCCATAGCCATAGGCATCGGCCCGCACGTCGTGCACAAAAATGTAGCTTTCTTGGTGCAAATTGGGCAGCAACTGCGCCATGACCTCAAAGCAAGCCGCCACGTAGGCGGCTTTTTCGTCTTTGGTATTTGTGCTGTCTGTGACCTTGATGTCAAAGTAAAAGCTGTTTTTGCCCTGCTCGGCCAGCGTCTGGCCAGCCACCACCCATTGCTCGGGCGGCACATAGCTCACGGTGATCGCCGTCACATCGCGTGCTTTGCGCAAAATGCTCGTGGTTAAGTCCAGCAAAGCGTTGGCGACCTGTTGTGTCATCTGTGCGCTGGCGGGTTGACTGATTTTGACGTTGAGGATGGGCATATAGTTTCTCCAAAAATTGAACAAGCTGTTGATGGTATGAACTATATTGATTTAGCTAATTTCTTGAAACTGCTAATATTTCAAATTTGTTTTGCAAAATTTGCAAAACAAAGCATAATTTGAGACATGCAAAACTTGAATCACTTGCGGCTGGATGACCTGCTTTTGTTCAACCGCGTGGCTGAATTGGGCACGCTGTCGGCAGCGGCGCGGGAGCGCGACATCCCCGTCAGTCAGGTCACCCGCACCTTGAACCGCATTGAAACCGACTGCGGAGCGCGCCTGCTGCACCGTACTACCCATGGACTAAGCCTGACCGATGAAGGTGACACGTTTTTGGCCTACTGCCGACAGATGCAAGACCAGATGGCCGAGTTGTCCAGCGAACTGAGCGGCAAAATCAGCGGCCCCAGTGGCTGGGTGCGTATCAGCGTGAGCGCCTTGATCGCCCAAGCGGTGATCGCTCCCAGCCTGATGGGTTTGTACGCCAGCTACCCAGATTTGCGTATCGACATCAATGCCGACGACCGCATGGCCGACATGGCGCGCGACGGCATCGACATCGCCATCCGTTCGGGTGAACTGGGCAGCGACACCATGGTGGCCAAGCAACTTGGCGAAATACAACGTGGTCTTTACGCTGCGCCTTCGTACCTAGCCAATGCAGGTATGCCTCAGCACTTAGATGAGCTACACAAACACCACTTGATTGGCAACAGCGCCATCCCCGCTGGAAGCCGTTGGCCTGTGAAATTGACCAGCAAACTCGCATCCCACCAAAGCCAAACCATCACCGACAATTCGGCCTTGGTATTGTCCTTAACACTGGGTGGCCTGGGCATCGCACAACTGATCGACCTGACGGCACGCCCGCTGGTTGCGAGCGGTCAGCTCATCCCCGTTCTCGCCGGTCATTTTGTAAAACCCAGTATCCCCATCTACGCCGTCATGCTGCAAGAACGCCACCGGCTGCCCAAAATTCGGGCATGCATTGACTACTGGGCTGGGTGGATTGGAAAAATGCGGTAAACGCTCAATCCATCAAGCTTGAAAGTCTTGCCGCCGCAATTGCTGCAAGGTTTTATCCAACCAGCTGAGCATGGCGGGGTGCTGGCTGGTGGCGATATTCATGCGCATCCAGGTGCTTGGCGTTTGCTGCGGCGAAAAGAGCGCGCCCGGTGCCAGCAGGTAACCGGCCTCCAACGCAAGTGCGGCAAGCATGATGGTGTCCACGCCGGTGTCAAACCAGCCCAGAAAACCAGCTTGTGGTCGGCAATATGGTTTCAAACCCAGTGACTCCAAGCGTTTGAATGCAGGTTCGCGCAGCTCATCCAACGCGGCTTGTACGCGCAGGCAATGTTTGCGGTAGCTGCCTTCGGTGAGGGCGCGGTGCACGATGCGCTCATTGATTTCGGGGGTTGCGAGTGAGGTGAGCAGTTTTTGATTGCCCAGCGATTCGGCAATATCCGCCGTTGCCACCAAAAAGCCAACCCGGATATTCGGCACCAGCATCTTGGAAAAACTGCCCAGATAAATCACCCGCTTCAGCTGATCCAGACTACTCAGACGGGCGGCCTGCACGCCGCTGGGCAAAAAGTCGGCATAGATGTCGTCTTCAACAATGATCATGTCATGCGCTTCGGCGATGCGCAAAATCTGATAGGCCGCCGCGCCGCTGAGCAGGGTGCCGGTCGGGTTGTGCAAGACCGAGTTGATGATCAACATTTTGGGCTTGCAACTGGCCGCGAGCTCGGCCAAAGCCTGCACATCGGGCCCCTGCGGTGTGTAGGGCATGCTGACCAGATTCACCCCCATCATCGCCAGCGTCCCCAGCTGGGCCGACCAGGCCGGGTTGCCCACGATCACGGTGTCGCCGGGTCGTAAGAACTGGCGCACGATGAGGTCGATGGCCTGCGTCCCACCGGAGGTGGTGAGGATTTGTGCCGGCGACGCGGCTATTTCAATCTCGGCAAGTTTGCGTGCGATTTGCTCCCGCAAGGGTGCGTAGCCTTGCGCCAGGGCGGCATGGGCGAGCTGCATGCTGGGCATGGCGGCGACCGAGCGCAGGCCGACCTTGATCAAATCGCCCCCGCACAGCGCCGGCGGCAGATAGCCAAAGCCGGGCGACATCTCGGCCGGTATGCCGCTTTGCATATTGCGGATCAACCAGCCCATATCGATGGTTTGCGGGCGCGCAGGTGCCGCCTTTTGCCGCTTCACCGGTGTGGCCGTGGGTTCGCGCACAAAAAAACCCGAGCCGCGCCGCGCCTGCAAATGCCCGCGCGCCACCAGCCGCTCGTAGGCCTCCACCACCGTGAAGCGCGACACGCTGCGGTCGGTGGCCAATTGCCGCACCGAGGGCATGCGCATCCCTGGTCGAAACACCTGCTCCTGGATGCGGTGTTCAGCCCAGGCGACCAGCTGGTCGACCAAGGTCATCTGTCCACCCAGGGCAACACCGGAGCCAAGTAAAGTCTGCGTCATAGATTAAATTGTATTGGTCAAACAACAGGCCAGTTGATCCAACTATCTGGACAACTGTACCGGAACTGTCATGGCTTATAGCTTACATTGTTTAGGCTGGCATGGCAATGGCGCTGTGCCAGGTCCCCGACGTCAACAAGGAGGCTACGATGTACCAGATTGAGCATTTTGAATTGAACTCAGCGCGCGCTATCGCGTTTCAGCTGAAGACAGACTGCATCATTCGGGTGACAACGGGGCGTCTGTGGTTGACCATGCAAGGTCGGCTCACCGATGTCTGGCTGCACGCTGGTGACGACTGGACCATGCCGTCGAACGGCAAGCTTTGGCTGAGCGCCGAACCGCTGGCTATGTTCCAAATCGCGCGACCCATCGCTGTGCCAAGGCGGCTCAGCCTGCTCAAGCCGCCGCCCGCGTCAGCCGATCCCGCACGCCATCCCAAACCACATCTTCAGGCGGCGTTTCTACCCAAATTAACTTGATATCCGGTTGATCCAACTCGCGCAGAATGGCGAAGAGCTGCTGTGCGGCTAGGCCTGCATCTTCGGGCATGCGGCGAAAAATTAGGGTGGTGGAGGCGCTGTGCATTTGCTGGCGCGAGTAGACGGCGATGTTTTTAGCGTCGGCATCCAAAATATCCAGCGCGGTTTGCAGGGCTTTGGCGTCCATCAGGCGGAGCTTGGCTTTGGGGGCGTAGTGGGATTCCAGCATGCCCGACGCTCTGGGAGCGTCTCCCAACGTAGCGCGTGGCGCTTCTGCCAATACATCTCGGGGGGCGTCTTCCAACAGCTCGCTTGGGGTAACTTCAACGGGTATTAAATCAGCATCTAGTCGGCGTATTGATTGCCTAGACTGCTCATTATTTAATAGCAAATTTTGGCCACAAGCGTATTCAATTTGAATGGCCGTCAGCACCCCTGGACGCAACAATACGGGCACGCCACGGCTGCAGTCAACTATTGTGGACTCGATACCAACGCTGCAAGCTCCGCCGTTCAGAATCAATAGTTCATCCCCGAACTCGCCTTGGACGTGCTGCGCAGTGGTTGGGCTGACGCGGCCAAACTGATTCGCGCTGGGGGCGGCTAGGCCGTGGATGCCGCGTGTGGCGCAGTATTTGAGCAGCGCCAGTGCGACGGGATGCGACGGACAGCGCAGACCGACGGAGTTTTGCCCACCGGCGGCGGCGGCGGCCACTTCAGGGCGGCGCGGCAAAATCAATGTGAGCGGGCCGGGCCAGAAGGCGTCCATCAGCTTTTGGGCGAAAGCGGGAATGTCAGCCGCAAAACGGCTGGCACTGGCGGCATCAGCCACGTGGACGATGAGTGGGTGCTCACTGGGGCGGCCTTTGGCGGTGAAAATTTTGGCGACGGCGGCTTCGTTGGCGGCGTCTGCCGCTAGGCCGTAGACGGTTTCAGTGGGCAAACCGACCAAGCCGCCTGCGGCGATGACGTCTGCCGCTTGGTCTATGGATGCGGAATTTGAACCATCAATAATCATTGAGAACACTTCGACAAGCTCAGTGCGAACGGAGAATGAAGCGCGAACGGTGTCTTTGTCATATCAAAAGATCAATACTTTGCAATTCCGAGTATTTGCGCAGCCTGCGCCGTCGTCGTTTTCACAGCGTCAACCGTCGCGCCAGTCAGCGTCAAATGCCCCATCTTGCGGCCTTTTTTGGCTTCTTTTTTGCCGTACAGGTGCAAATGCGCGCCTGGCAAGGCCAACACCTGCGCCCAGGCTGGGGTTTGAGATTCGGTTGAACCGTTTTGAAACCACAAATCGCCCAGTAAATTGAGCATGATCGCTGGGCTGTGTTGGCGTGGCTGGGTCAGCGGCAGGCCGCACAGGGTGCGCACTTGCAGCTCGAATTGCGAGACATCGCAGGCGTCCAAGGTGTAATGACCGCTGTTGTGCGGACGCGGCGCGATTTCGTTGACCACCAGTGAATCGTCATGCAGCAAGAACAGCTCAACACACAGCACACCCACGTATTGCAGCTCATTTGCTACAGATATTGCAGCAGCTGTGGCACGTTTTACGCCGGCTACCGATAAATTATCCTCATAAACAGAGGTTGTCGCCAAAATACCATCGACATGTACATTCAGCTGCGGCGGGAAGTGGACAACCTGCCCATCTGCGCCGCGCGCCAAGATGACGGAATACTCCGCTTTGAGCGGCAGCATCTTTTCTAAAACGCAGGTGACGCCACCTAATTCTGCAAATGCATCGGCTAATTCCGCTTGCGTTTTGACGCGGATTTGGCCTTTGCCGTCGTAACCCATGCGGGCGGTTTTGAGGATGCCGGGGAGCAAATCGGCTGAGACATCTGCAATTTGGGCGGCTGTTTCAATCACCGCATAGGGCGCAACGGTGATGGCATCAGCCCCACCTTTTGCAGCACAGGCGACGAAATGCGCTTTCTCGGCCACGCGGTCTTGCGCAATGGCGACGGACGCGGCACTGGGCGACACCGGGCATGTGAGCGACAAGGCTTGCAAGGCGCTGGCGGGCACGTTTTCAAATTCGGTGGTGATGGCCGCGCAGCGGCTGGACAGCTCGGCCAAGCCGGCGGGGTCTAAATACGCGGTTTGGATGTGGTCGTGGCTGACCAAGCCAGCGGGGCTGGAATCATCCGGGTCCAATACCACCGTGTTGTAACCCATGCTTTGCGCAGCGTGGATGAACATGCGCCCAAGCTGACCGCCACCTAAAACGCCCAAGCTGGCATCTGGCAAAATCGGATTCAACACAATCATCCCGCGGCTTGAGGAACTGGCGGCACAACCATACCACGCGCCGTTTCGGTCTGTTTGGCGCGGAAAGCGTCGAGTTTGACGCGCAGAGCCATGTCGTTGTTCGCCAACATCGCCACAGCAAACAAAGCCGCATTCGCTGCCCCCGCTGCGCCAATGGCAAAAGCCGCTACCGGTATGCCCTTGGGCATTTGCACAATGCTGTGCAGTGAATCAACGCCCTGCAAATGGTTGCTCGCCACCGGCACGCCCAGCACCGGCACGCTGGTTTTGGCCGCCAACATGCCCGGCAAATGCGCCGCGCCGCCGGCTCCGGCGATGATGACCTGCACCCCGCGCCCGCTGGCCGTTTCGGCGTAGGCAAACATGTCGTCGGGCATGCGGTGCGCGGAAACGACGCGTGCCTCGTGCGCGATGCCAAATTCCTCCAAAATCGCCACGGCGTGCTGCATGGTGGCCCAGTCTGAGCTGGAACCCATCAAAACGCCGACTTGGACGGCGGGGCTCGAATCGTTATTTCTATCGTTTGTTGTGTTTTGCATAAGTATGAGTGCGTGGATAATGTCATTTTACGTTTTTAAACCCCAGTTTTTACATTCCTCCATTCCTCCCCATGATTGATCTGCCATGCTCGATATAACCCGCGCCACTTTTGAAACCGACATCGTCCAAGCGTCGATGACCACGCCCATTTTGGTCGATTTTTGGCACCCCAAGAGTGAACAATGCGCGGTCATCGTCCCGCTGTTGGAAAAGCTGGAAGCTGACTATGCGGGTCGCTTCATGTTGGCGAAAGTGGACGCCAGCCAAGAGCAAGAAATTGCGGGCGCATTTGGCGTGCAGAGCATTCCGACCTGCATTTTGATGATGGGCGGCAAGCCGGTGGATGGTTTTCAGGGTGCGCAGCCAGAGGACAAACTCAGAGAATTTTTGGACAAGCACCTGCCACCAGCTTTAGAGTCAGAACCCGAAGAGCCAGAAACCGCTGAATTTGCTGAAATAACCCCAGAAATGGCGCTGAACAAGCTGGTAGAAAAACTCAAAGCCGCCCCCGAAGACGAAACCGCCCGATTCGATTTGGTCAAGCTGCTGATGATTTTAGGCCGCGACGACGACGCCAAAATCGCCTTCGCCCCCGTGATCGCCAAAACCAGTGTGGTGCGCAAATTTGACTCACTCAAACGTTGGATGGATGCTGTAGACACTATACATTTGATAGCACCTCAGGCAACAAATACGCCGGCTACAGTCGAAAATAAGGCATTAAATGACCATGCAGACCAACTGGAAGCCAAAATCATCGCCAACAAACGCGATTTTGAAGCCCGTTTCGCCAAAACCCAGCTTTTGATGGCGCAACAGCGTTGGACAGAGGCGATGGACGAGCTGCTAGAAATCTTGATGCGCGACAAAACCTGGAACGACGACCAAGCCCGCAAAACCTACATCGCCATTCTGGACATCATCGAACCCGCCCCCGTGAAAGTGGCAGATGGACAGATTCCGCCTGTAGATGCGACGGTGGCGACGTATAGGCGGAGGTTGTCTAGTGTGGTTTTGAGTTAAGCTGTGGGTAATGTTGCAATGTTTACCGTATAAATTGAGTGATCTCGTACATACCCTATATTGACTGATTCACATATAAAGCCCAGATTCATTTAGAAAGATATCCATGCGTCTTCAAATTGCGATTTACTCACTTTTGATCCTAGCTCTTGCCGCTTGCAAGCCTAGCAACGAAATAGTGACAACTAAGGCTACTACTGAGCTAAAACCCGCGGCTTTGCCTACGGCGCCAATAAAAAAATCGGATTGGGAGAATGCAATAAAGGCGACTTACGAAAAAAGTCAAATTAATACTGATAAAGAGGGTGTGACTGAGTTTGTGGCTTGCTTCCAAACCAAAGATGGAAATAAATGTACTGGGTCTGTGTTTGGAAAACACGATGTATTTCGTCACCTCACAATCTTTACACCAGCAAATTCGGAAAGTGCAGCTCTTGGCATATGGAAGTATCTTCATTCGTATGTATCGCTTATTGATTGCAAGCGTCCTAGTGTTCTACTATCACCTCATATCTTTTCGAAAGAAGGATGGCTATTTATGGATAAGGTGTCAGTTTTAGCTGACGGTGAATTACTTTTGGAACACAAATTCACAAGTACTGAGGTTGATCGCGATAACAATACATGGGGAATTGACGAAAGAGCGCATTGGGTAGCGTCAGACAATGATCTTAGCGCGTTAAAGCGAATTGCCAGTGCCAAAGTAATTATCGTCCGCCTTTCGGGTGCCAAGGGCTACGTCACTGTTGCTGAAAAAGATATTAGCCGCATTAAAGAAGACTTCAAAAGCGTACTAGCAATATATAGCGTGCTCGATGCCGCCGCAGCTAGTAAAGAACCAGCTGAGTGTATTTGATTGGTTATCTTCTATAACTCAGAGCTTAATCTCAATTTTGCTGATCAACCTAGTTCAAACCGCGTAACACTTGGTGGCAGGTTTTTTTTCGCTAGAAATCTTGATACGCGAAAAAAACCTAGAGCGACGATTACATTAATCGGTAAAGCTCAGGCTTTCATTTCTTGTGTGAGGTGTATTTATGATTTTTTATAAATATTACAGTTTTAGCTCAGGAATAGCTGCCCTTAGCAGCCAAAAGCTCGGTTTTCGGGAACCCAAATACTTCAACGACCCATTTGAGCTAAGTTACCTTAACAACTCCAGTGACTCAAATTTTATTGAAGACAAGATGAACTCGCTAAAGAAGAGCCTAGTCATACTTTCATTAACTAAAACCTATAGCAACCCATTAATGTGGGCTCATTATGGAGAGGATCATAAGGGTTTCGTAATTGGTTATGACATTGACGATGATTTTTTTCTTTCTCAAAAATACAACGTTATTACAGCAGCCGAAGGTAAAGTTTCATATACCAATAAGAAAGAAAAAATCATAATTTCCGAAAAATTAAAAAATGTTTTACACGAAATTTACTTGATAGGAGAAGGCAAGATATCCAGCCACCTTAAATCGAAATTATTATTATCCATTTTGAAGAAGGCACTTTTATACAAACACTCGTCATGGGCTTATGAAGAGGAAGTTAGAGTTATCAAAGTCTTAGATTCCAAATTCAAAGAATCTGAGGAGTGGCAATCCGACCCAAACAGAGCTTTTTCTTCATTTAGCAAATCTGTGGCTCCAGGAATTGAAACGATTTCAATTCCTGGACTTTACTTATTTAACAAGGAGGTAAAAATTAAAGAAGTCTACCTTGGCATGCGTAATCCTTTATTGAGTCCTCATATTCAAACAAGTGATCCGATTGAAAGTCGTGATATCTACGAACAGTCTAAAAAGCATTCGTGGTGCGTAAAAAAAATGTCTATGGCTAGCGGCTCTTGGGAGCTTGAAGGCCATGATATAAATCGTGAACTATTAATGATTCGAAAGCAGACTAGAGGCCTTATTAGGTCATTGGCTTTTAGCGGCTTAGAGGCTGAGTACCTATGCAGGACTCTTCCGCTAAACTTGGATAGCGTTGAAGATAGATATGAATTAACCAACTGGTATGACAGAATCGAGCTTAAAAGAAATGGTGAGTTTGTCACCTAAAAAGGCCTTAGTTTGTAAATTCTCACTCCGTCAACCACCTCCTAGCCTCTTCTCTTTCTACTTAGTAAATAGCGTTTTTTTTGATCACACAAGTTAGCATGTACGTACTGATACTGACACTGACACTGACAATAATATAAGTCCCCTTAAAAGTTCTAATCTTTATAAAAAACTACAATTGCTCGATAAGTTTTTAATAACCCAAGGATAATCATGAAAATATTTGCAGGCATCGTTGGCGGTCTAATTTTGGCCATCCTCGGAGCAATCTTCTTTACAGTTGGTGGCGCATCAAGCCCTGGACGCGGTAGTGGATTTGGTGCAATCGCATTCTGTGCATTCTGGATAGTTGGAATAATTGTTGCTGTAAAGGCCCCATCTCCAGCGAAAGCTTGGCGAAGATTACTGATAACATCTGCAATCGCTTCATTTATGCTGCCACTAGCAGGAATCATATTTACGAGTTCACAAGTCGCAAATACTATCGAGAAAGGCGGCGAGTACGTTGAAGCAGCAGCAACTGGAGCCGCAATTGGTGGAACACTTATCTCTGGTTTTATGGGATTTGTAGGTTTTTTTCTAGGATCAGTATTTCTAATTATTGGGTTACTCGTAGGTCGAGATAAACAGATAATCTACATCCAATCGCCTCCGCAAAAACCAGATACTGAACCCGTCAATCACGTCTAAACTCCTTGATACTTCACGCCGCCTTCTCAATCACCTTTGATTGAATACAAGCGCATTGACAAACTTATAAAGTGAACACATAATATGTGCAAAAATGGAGTTTGCAATGAACATCACCTTATCAATCGACGAACGCGTGGCTGAAAATGCGCGTGAGGCTGCTCGCAAAATGGGGAAAAGCTTGAACCAAGTGGTGCGTGACTATTTGGAGCAATTGGCCGGCACGGCGCATGCTGAGCAAGACTTTGATGCGTTTGAACAGCGTTGCTTGAACACCAAAGGACGCTTGAACCATTGGACCTTCAACCGCGAAGAAGCCAATGCCCGCCATTAATACAGGCAGTGCCAAGCCGCCTACCGCGCAAGAAGCAAGCGCAGCGTATTTGGCTATATACCAGCCACTGGCAAAAGAACGCTGCTTCATAGACACCAATTTGCTGATTTATGCAGACAGTGGGGACGAGCCCGTCAAACAGCGCATCGCCTTGTCTTTGCTTAAGCAGCTTAGACTGAATCAAACAGGCGTGTTGTCAACCCAAGTGCTGAACGAATACTGCAACGTAGCGCTCAACAAACTGAAGCTACCACATGCCGATATTCGTGAGCAAATGCAATTTTGGGAGCAATACGAAGTTGTCCAAGTGACCCCAGCCATCATCCACATGGGGCTAGACTTGCACCAAACCCGATCTCTAGGTTTTTTTGACGCGCTGATTGTCGCTGCCGCCAAAACCAGCGGCTGCACCGTTCTGTATTCTGAAGATATGAATGCGGGTGAGATGGTGAACGGGGTACGGATTGTGAACCCGTTCAGGCTTTAGTTAGCCACTTTAGAGCGTCAACTCGTCAACGCTTCAGCCCGTCAACCGCGTCCAAGCCTTTAGATACTTCGCCGCCGTTTCTCAATCACCTCGCGTGGCACACAATTTCTTGCATCAAGTTAGCATTTATGCTAACATTTACCTATGGCATTTGCAATCAACTACTTTCATGCACGTGTGCTGGCAGAAATTGAATCTTGGCCTGTGGATGTTGTTGCTGACTATGCCCGCCTTGTTGAATTGCTGATTGAACATGGCCCAAGTCTGCGGTTGCCGCACTCGCGGGCTTTTGGTGATGGGCTTTTTGAGCTTCGACCCAAAGGCAGATCAGGCATTGGGCGAGCGTTCTACTGTTACATGCAAGGTAAACGGGTCATCGTTTTGCATGCCTTCATCAAGAAATCTCAACAAACGCCTGACAACGATCTAAAACTTGCCCGCAAACGCTTAAAAGAGGTGCAACATGGCTGAACTGAAATATGAACCTGTAACGCATAACCATAAACAATTTTTGGCGAAGGCTAACGAGCGCAAAGGCTTTCAAGAGGCCTACGACGCGCTAGAGTTGGAATACAAGGTTACCAACCAAATGCTGAAAGCGCGTTCACGTGCAGGGCTGACGCAAGATGCTGTTGCCGAGCGCATGGGCACGACCAAAAGTGCCATTTCAAGGCTTGAAGCGGCGGGAAAACATGCGCCATCTTTATCAACCTTGAAGCGCTACGCGCAAGCTGTGGGCTGCGAGCTGCAAATTAGACTTGTGCCGCAAAAGGCGTAAGTCAACCGCGTCCAAGCCTCTTGATACTTCGCCGCCGTTTTCTCAATCACCTCAGACAGCACGCGGAGTTCGGGGCTGATTTATCCGATTTGACATCTACGTTGTAATTCATACAATGCAATGTATTACAACGCAATGGATTTCTACCATGACAGCACTTGCACAAACGCGGACAATCAATGTACGTGTGCCTATCACCGTATTCGACCAATTGGAAGAGCTCGCGAAAGCCACAGCACGAACGAAGAGCTTCGTCACGGTTGAAGCCCTCTCCAGCTACTTGGATGCGCAAGCTTGGCAGATTCGAGAGGTCACGGCGGCGCTTGAAGAAGCAGAGAGAGGCGAATTTGCCACTGACGAAGAGGTAAACGCGGTATTTGCGAAATATGGCGCTTGAATATTCAGCTTAAAGAATGGAGCTTAAATTACGTTGGTCAAAACGAGCACTAGGCCGCCTCGACACCATCACCGCCTACATCGCCAAAGACAACCCTACACGCGCCGAGAGCTTTGCAAAGGAGCTTAGGAAAAAAGTGACTATTTTGAAGTCACATCAACTCGGAACAGCTTGGCAAGTTTTTGGCACTAAACAATATGTGCTACATCCGAACTACATTGCGATCTACCGAGTCGTGCGAGATGAAGTCCAGATATTGACGATTTTGCATGCAACGCAGGAACGGCAAGATTAGCCTGTCAGCCTAGTCCAAGCCTCTTGATACTTCGCCGCCGTCTTCTCAATCACCTCGCGCGGCACGCGGGGGGCTGGGGGGGTTTTGTCCCAGGTTTGGGTTTCTAACCAGTCGCGGACGAACTGTTTGTCGAAACTTGGGGGATTTTTGCCTTCTACATAACTCTCCAGCGGCCAGAAGCGGGATGAATCTGGCGTTAGCACCTCGTCCATCAGGGTCAGCGTGCCATCCGCGTCTAAACCAAACTCAAACTTGGTGTCGGCGATGATGATGCCTTTGGTCAAGGCGAATTCATAGGCGGTTTTGTAGATGGCGATGCTGAGGGTTTTGATTTTCTCGGCCAAATCGACACCGATTTTGTCGCACATCTGCTCAAAAGTGATGTTTTCGTCGTGCTCGCCCACAATCGCTTTGGCGGCGGGGGTGAAGATGGGTTCGGGGAGTTTGGAGGCATTTTTTAGATTAGCGGGCAGTTTGACGCCGCAAACCGATTGCGACACTTGGTATTCTGCCCAGCCGCTGCCCGCCAAATAGCCGCGCACCACGGCTTCCACAGGGATGGGTTTGAGACGTTTCACCAGCATGGAACGACCGGTGACGTAAGGGACTTCGCTAGGTAAGACGGCGCTTTCAGGCGATTCGCCCGTCAAATGATTTGGGCACAGATTCGCGCCGTTTTTACCCAGCTTTTCAAACCAAAACAGCGCCATTTGCGTGAGCAATGCGCCTTTACCCGGAATCGGCTCACCCATGATGACGTCAAACGCGCTCAGGCGATCGCTGGCGACCATCAAAATGCGGTCGCTGCCGACGGCGTAGTTGTCGCGGACTTTGCCTCGAGCCAGAAGGGTCAGAGAAGTCAGATTAGAAGTGTGAACCGAAGTAGGCTGCGCTGAAGTCATGGTTTGGCACTGGGTAGTAATTCAAATACCTGATTATCGCCTTCTGGCGAGCTCTGTGATGCTCAGACGTGTCAAATTAAGCATTGCACCAAACCATACGGGCTATTTGCAGCATTTACTGTTGCAGTTATAGGTACTCTCCTACAGACAGGCAGCATTTGCAAGTCGATAATGAAATGGATAGCAACGCTATTCCTACTCAAGGCAACACAACACATACGGAGGCAGAGATGCAACAATCAACTCAATCAACCGCCCTAGTTTCACTCGCAGCACTTTGCATGCTGGTAGCCTTTAGCACCGTTGCTGTCGCGCAACCAATCGAACCGAAAATCAAGCTGCTTACGACAGCGGCCGACCCTTTGAAAGACGCTGTACTCATAGGCCGCGTTATGACCGGAAACATGATTTTTCAATTGGAAATTGAAGGGTCAGAGCCGATGTGGATGCAAATGGGCAATCCACCGACTTGGGGCGAGCATAAACCGGCGGCAGACGAACGCTTTCATGTTGAGTTGAAACTGACAGATCCGAAGTCCAAAACGCGTATTCCTTACGCAGGCGCCGCTTTCATGGCGACCAACCAAGATACCGGCAAAAGCATGACCTTGCCTTTGCCGCCCATGTGGGGCAGCAGTGGCCTGCACTACTCGGCGAACAGCGCACTATTGGGTGACGGCGCTTATGCCGCGACGGTAACGATTGCTGTACCGACGTTTGAGCGTGAATTGAAAGACAAGGATCTGTGGGCCAAGCCTGTGAGCGCCAAGTTCCATTTCAAACTTAAAAACGGCAAACTGACCGAAGTGTCCCAGGCGAGCCGCTAAGCAGCGGTCTTTGTCAAAAACAACGCACATATCAACTATTTTTTTAGGAGAAAACCATGAAGACTTTGTTTGTTGTAGCCCTAATTGCAGCATCTGTATTGAACAGCGGCGCCGCTTTAGCGCAGAGCGGAAACATGATGAATGGCGGCATGTGGGGAGGTGGCATGTGGAGCGGTGGCTGGATGGGGGGTGGATATTGGCCACTGATTTTGCTGTGCATTGCCGTTATAGGCTTAGTCGTATGGATCATCACAAAAAAGGGGAAGTGATTGTGATGTCGAAAGCAGTGGTGCACTGCAGGGTCTGATGCATAACTAACGCATTTTAGAAATAACAAGGAGAGCGGCATGTTAAGCAGAAGACAGTTGTTTCAGTTTGCTGGCGTGGCTGCTGTGGCTGGTGCTGGGGGAGCCGCTTGGATGTATTTCGGAGCGCCTAGGTCGAATGCGATGGCTGGTGGCGCGTTTCGACACTACCCGTTTGACCCGGTGGCCGCTGAGAATTTTCAGCAAAAACTGTTCATCCCGGTGGACAGTGGACCGTTCGGGGTGCTGGATGTGACCGGGCCGCTGAAAATTCGCGCTACGGCTGCGAGCTTCCCGCTACTGCCCGGCCGCGAATCGCCTTTCTTGCTGTACCAGACCGAGCAGGCGGGCAAGGCCTACCAAAACCCTATTCTGCGGATGGAGAGTGGCTCGCGCTTCACAGTTAGCCTGGACAACGCGCTTACGCAACCGACCATCATCCACTGGCACGGCCTGCACACGCCCGCCGCCATGGATGGCCACCCCGTCAACACCATCGCCCCCGGCGGCCGTTATGACTACGACTTCACGGTGCGCAACCGCGGCGGCACCTACTGGTACCACACACACGCGCACGAATTGACCGCCGAGCAGGCCTACAACGGTTTGGCCAGCTTCTTTTTGGTGGACGACAACGACCAGCGCAACTTGGCCAAAGCGCTCGATCTACAGCTAGGTGTGACCGACCTGCCCCTTGTCATCCAGGACAAGCGGTTCGATGCGCAGGGCAAACTGCTGTACCGACCGAGCATGCATGACGCCATGATGGGCTGGCTAGGCGACATCATCCTTGCCAACCTGACACCCAATGCGGTGCAGACCGTCATGCCGCGCAGCTACCGTCTGCGGCTGCTGAATGGTTCCAACGCGCGCATTTACCGGCTCGCCTTCGTCGCTGGCAACACGCCGCTGGGTTTCACCGTCATCGGCACCGACGGCGGCTTGATTGAGCGGCCAGAAGCGGCGACCGAGGCCTTTTTGGCACCGGGTGAGCGTCTGGACATCCTGTTTGACGCGGGGCAGGCACAGCCCGGCACAGACATTTTTCTGAAAAGCTTGGCCTTTGATCCGATGGAGAACGAGGGTGGCATGGGTGGCATGGGTGGTATGGGTAATATGGGCGGCATGGGCTCGTCACGGCTGGCCCTAGGCGAAGCGTTCAATATCTTGAAGTTGTCCGTGGTGGCTGGAGAGCGTGTTGTTGCAAAGCTGCCAACGACGCTGTCAACGATCAAGCCCATCGCCACCACCGGCGCTGTGCTGCGCAAGATTGAACTGTCGATGCAGCAAATGCGCTTTCTGATCAACGGGCGCAGCTTTGTCATGGACGAGATCGCGTTCAGCGTGCAGCGCAATACGGTAGAAATCTGGAGCATCAGCAACCCCGTTCTGGGCATGCCGCACCCGATACACCTTCATGGCTTTTCGTTTCAGGTACTGGAGCGGCTGAACAGCCCGTCGCCGTTGTCGGCGCTGGCGCGTTTTGGCAAGGGGCGAACCGTCAGCGACTTGGGGTGGAAAGACACCGTGCTGGTCTGGCCCGGAGAAACGGTGCGAATCGCCATCGACTTTAGCCACGACTTCCCAGGTGATCAGACCTACCTCTTACACTGCCACAATTTGGAGCACGAAGACGCGGGCATGATGATCAATTTTCGCGTTCAGGCGTGAAACTGGCTCAACAGCCGCAGTAGCCTCAACCCACGCGACAAATCTTCAGCATGTTCGTGCCGCCTGGCGTGCCCATGGGCTCGCCGCAGGTGATGGCGTAAACGTCGCCTTTTTGGACGATGCCACGGGCTTTTAGGTGGGCTTCGGCTTGCGCGAGAGCGGTGTCGCGGTCGCTGTCGGTGTCCATCAACAAGGGTTGCACATTGCGGTACAGCGTCATTTTGCGCTGGGTGGCGATGCGGGCCGTCAACGCGTAGATAGGAATATGGATGCGGTGACGGCTCATCCACAGGGCGGCGCTGCCGCTTTCAGTCATCGCCACGATGGCTTTGGCGCCCAGGTGGTGCGCGGTGAACAAGGCGCCCATGGCGATGGATTGGTCGATGCGGTCCAGCTTCATGTCGGCGAAATCAGCGTCCAGCTTGACGTCTTCGGCGCTTTCGGCAGCGGCGCAGATGTTGGCCATTTCGATGACGGTTTCGACAGGGTATTTGCCGGCTGCGGTTTCGGCGGACAGCATCACGGCGTCCGTGCCGTCCAAAACTGCATTGGCGACGTCGCTCACCTCGGCGCGGGTCGGCACGGCGTTGTTGATCATGGATTCCATCATTTGGGTGGCGGTGATGGTGGTTTTGTCGTGCTTCAAGGCCAGCTTGATCATGCGTTTTTGCAGCGCAGGAACAGCGGCGTTGCCGACCTCAACCGCCAAATCGCCCCGGGCGACCATGATGCTGTCGCTGGCGATGATGATTTCTTCCAACTTAGGAATCGCCTCGGCACGTTCGATTTTGGCGATCAAATGCGGCTTGTGGTTGAATTCTGCTCCGGCGACGTTGGCCAATTGGCGCGCCAGCTCCATGTCTGAGCCATTTTTAGGGAAGCTGACGGCCAAATAATCGGCCTGGAAGCTCATGGCGGTTTTGATGTCGTCCATGTCTTTGGCGGTCAGCGCAGGGGCGGTCAAGCCGCCGCCTTGTTTGTTGATGCCTTTGTTGTTGGACAAATCGCCGCCCATTTTGACGGTGGTGTGTACGGCTTGGCCGACGACTTTGTCCACGGTCAGCACGATCAAGCCGTCGTTCAACAACAGCACATCGTCTGCTTTGACTTCGCTGGGCAGGTTTTTGTAGTCCAAGCCGACAGCGTCTTGGTCGCCCAGCTCGGTGCGGCCGGCGTCCAGGATGAATTTAGTGCCGACTTCAAGCACGATTTTGTTGTTCACAAAACGGCTGATGCGGATTTTGGGGCCTTGCAAATCGGCCATGATGCCGACAACGGTGCCAGCGCGGGCTGCTGCTTCACGCACCATTTTTGCGCGGTCGCAATGGTCTTGGGCCGAGCCGTGGCTGAAATTCAGGCGCATGACGTTGACGCCAGCGCGTATCATTTGCTCCAAAATGGCGGGGTCGCTGGAGGCTGGGCCTAAGGTGGCGACGATTTTGGTGGCTCTGCGTGACGACATGAAGATATCTCCGTTGTAATTTAGTAAACCGGTAACTCAGTAACTTAGTTTTTATGTATCTTCGCTGATTTTAGTTACAAAACGATGAGAAAAACGTGTTTGTAAGTTACTAAAGGGTTACGAAAACGCAGACTGACCTACCAGCCCAACCCCAAATGTAGCGGCAAATACACCAGCATGCCCAAACTCATGGTGAACAGCACACTTTTACGCCAAAAATAAACCGCTGCGCCTCCCAGTGCCGCGAGCAATTTGGCGTCATGCCAAGACGTCAGCAACTGCCCCTGGGTCACCAAAATCTCAGGCAAGATGACGGCGGACAAGGCGGCAATCGGGGCGTAATGCAAGCCCCGACTGACCCAATTCGGCAGCTGCCACGACTTGCTGGAATACAAGAAAAAACACCGCGTGATGACCGTCACCAATGCCAAGCCAGCGATGGTGATGAGCGTCCAGGCGTCGGTGATATTGGCGGTCATATTTGCTAAGTTGGCTTAGTTTGCTTGCTTGGGTTGCCTGGGTTGTATAACGCGCTGCGTTTTATCTAGCAGCAAGCACATAGCTACAGCGGCTGAAATCGCGACGACAATGTTCATTTTGAGCGGTAAGGCATATGCCGCAACCGCCACGGCACTCGACACGGCGGCGGCCACAATGCGCAGCTTGCTGGTCGCCAAAGAGCACAAAATACCCAGCAACGACAAAATACCCGCAAAACCCAGCCCCCAATGCACGGGAACTTGGTGCGCTAGCGCGATGCCCAGCAGACTAGCCCCCATCCAAGCCACCCAAGTCAAACCCGTGTTACCCGCTAAAAAAGCGTCTTGCGCTTGCTGCTGCGCTGCTGTTGCGCCAGGTTTCGGAAACTTGCTAACAAACTGCACGTAGCTTAAATCTGCCGTCAAATAGCCACTTAACAGGCGCTTCCACCGCGGTAAATGCATCAAATACGGTCGCAAATGCGCGCTAAACACGACAAAACGCAGGTTCACACACAAACCGGTCAGCAAAATCACCCACATGGGCGCACCCACAGCAATCAGCGGAATGGCGGCCAGCTGTGAGCTGCCGGCGAAAACCAGCAGCGTCATCGCGACCGATTCGACCACGCTCATACCGCTGTTGACCATGGAAACGCCCATCGTCAGTCCCCACGCCACCATGCCGGGCAGCATGGGGATGCAGTCTTTCGCGCCCTGTAAATAGGCGGGGTGGGTGTAATTGCTGCGGCTTAAAAACATAAGCCGCGATTAAACCAGTTCGCCGAAACACATACCGACCTGCACGTCACAGCCGTGCACAAAGTCCGCCACTTTGAGGCGTTTGCCGCCTGGGCGCTGCAATTCAGTCAAATAAACGACGCTGTATGCTGGGGTTTCAGTATTTTCAATTGCTATATTATTAATAGCAATACAGGCAATAAATATGCCGGATATATCCAATATTTGCCCTTTTTTATAGGTTTTATCGGCTTCTATGAGGTTTTGATCGCCCAATTCTGCGTTCCACACCTTGATCTGCTCGCCGTTCAGCGATGTCACCGCGCCCGGGAAGGGGTTGAAAGCGCGGATGCGGCGGGTGATGACCTCGGCGCTTTGTGACCAGTCGATCTGCGCTTCGGCTTTTTCGATCTTGCTGGCGTAAGTCACCCCTTCGATGGGCTGCTTGGTTGCGGTTAATTGCGACAGCGTTGACAAAGTTTGGAGGATCATCTTGCCACCCATATCGGCCAATTTGTCGTGCAAAGAACCCGTGGTGTCCGACTCCGAAATCGGCAATTCGTCGCGCAGCAACATGTCACCGGTGTCCAGCCCCGCGTCCATTTGCATGATGGTGACGCCAGTGGTGGCATCGCCCGCTTCGATAGCGCGGTGAATTGGCGCTGCGCCGCGCCAGCGTGGAAGTAGCGACGCATGGATGTTCAAACAGCCGAGCCTAGGCGAAGTGAGCGCCCACTCAGGCAAGATCAAGCCGTAGGCGGCGACGACCATCACTTCAGCGCCGTCTTCAATGGCTTTATCGATAGCCGCTTTCCCAAGGGCGGCTTCATCGGGGAATTTACCGTCCAAGCGCAGTCTGCGTGGCTGGGCGACAGGGATGTTGTGGTCTATGGCGAATTGTTTGACAGCCGAGGCCTGCAGCTTCATGCCACGCCCTGCGGGGCGGTCGGGCTGGGTCAGCACCAGTACGATCTCGTGCGCTGCTGCAACCAAGGCTTGCATCGCCACACTGGCAAATTCTGGCGTGCCAGCGAAGATGAGTTTCATTGAACGTGTATTTGAGTTTTAGAGTCTAGGACGGCTCAATTTGTCATATTCAGCGTCTTTTTCATCTTCGCGCTTGAGTTTGAGCATTTTGGTTTTGATACGGTTGAATTTAAGTTTGGACAAATACTCCACAAACACCTTGCCCAACAGATGGTCCAGCTCGTGCTGGACACAGACGGCCAGCATCTCCTCAGCCTCCAGCTGCTGCGGTTTGCCCTTGGCGTCTAAATACGTCACTTTGACGGCAACAGCGCGTTCCACTTTGTCGTAAATCTCAGGCACGGACAGGCAGCCTTCTTCGCCGATGTGCTTTTCAGGGCTGTACCAGGTGATTTCGGGGTTGATGAGCACCAAAGGCTGGTCACGCTCATCAGACACGTCAATCACCACCAAGCGCTCATGCACGTTGACCTGTGTGGCGGCCAAACCGATGCCTTTGGCCTCGTACATGGTCTCTAGCATGTCGGCAATCAGGGTGGAGATGCGATGATCGACCTCGGCTACGGGCTTGGCAACCGTGTTCAGGCGTGGGTCTGGGAAGGAAAGGATGGGTAATATCATGGTGTAGAGGGGAAAAGACAACATATATTTTACTATTCCTGCCTAATTGGTGTGATTTGTGGCGATTTAGTTAGAGAATTATCTGAATTCGCGGAAAATAACTAAATGTTACTTATGCACAAAACACTGAATTCTCAAGCACTTAGCGCAACAACCACGTTGCTGGCTAGTGCGCTATTCGTAGCCCTACCATTGTCAACCGCGCTGGCGGCAACAGCCCATCCCCTGACGGTGAGCCCTGCGCAGCAAAAAACAGCGACGCAAGTCGCGAACGATGGCGTTCCCTTGAGCGAACTGGCGCCGAACGCACCAGATAGCCACACGGTCAAACGGGGCGACACGCTGTGGGCGATTTCCAAAATCTTCCTGAAAAGCCCCTGGCGCTGGCCTGAGCTGTGGGGCATGAACATGGCGGATATCAAAAACCCGCATTTGATCTACCCAGGCCAAATTTTGTATTTGGACAAATCAAATGGTCGGGCGCGCTTGAGCAGCCGACGTGGCGGTGTAGGCTTAGACGCGAATGGCTTGGAAACGATCAAGCTGTCACCACGCACACGCAGCAGCAATTTGCCAGATGATTCCATTCCGACTTTGCAAAACAGCTTGATCGAGCCGTTTTTAACCGAGCCCATCATCGTTGAAGAAGCCACCTTGCAAGCCGCGCCGCGCTTTGTCGCAACCCAAGAGGGCCGCGTCTTGCTCAGCGAAGGCGACCGTGCCTATGCACGCAGTGCGGATGGCGCAACCCTCAGCATTGCAGCGGGTCAACCGCGCGACTTTAGAGTTTTCCGCAATGCAACGGCGTTGAAAGACCCGGGAACCGGTGAAGTATTGGGCTACGAAGCGCAATACGTGGGCCGTGCCAAATTGATTCGCGGTGAGTCTGTGACGGTTGTTCGCGGTGCAGAAGTCAAAGCTGGTGATGTTGCCAAGACTGAAATCATCCCAGCCACGCTAGACATTACTCGCTCCAAAGAAGAAATTCGCACGGGTGACCGCCTGTTACCTGAGCCGCCCTTGGAGCTACTGACTTACACACCCCGCGCACCTGCAAACGCGGTTGAGGCACGTATTGTGTCTGTCTACGGCAGCGCCGTGGCGAATGTGGCGCAAAACCAAGTCGTCGTCATCAACCGGGGCACCAAAGATGGCATGGAACGTGGCCACGTCTTGGCGATTCAAACCAATGGCGAACGCATTGTAGACAAGACTGGCACCAGCTTTCAGGATATCAAATTGCCGGATGAGCGCAATGGTTTGCTGATGGTGTTCCGCCCTTTTGAGCGTGTTTCTTACGCCTTGGTGTTAAACGCCACGCAAGCAGTGCGTGTGGGCGATTGGTTGATTAATCCGCGTTGATTTTTAAGCCAAGTTGCTAAATTGCTAACCCGAGTAGAACTCGCCACATGGCTTAGGCTGTGCATGACGCCTGGCGTGGGTAACCAGCACGCGCGCAAGCTGCTGACGGCGTTTGGCTTGCCGCAGGCGATATTTGCGCAACCACAGCTGGCGCTGAAACAAGTCGTCAGCGCCGCAATGGCACGTGCTTTGCAAGTTGTTCCTGACAACTTTGAAGCGCAACTGCAAACCACCTGGAACTGGCTGGAAGCTGGCACGGTTGACCCCGCCACCGGACAAAACAACCGCGTCTTTTTAACGCTGGCAGATGCGCGTTACCCAAGCTCCTTATTGAACATTGAAGACCCGCCGTTGGTGCTGTACCTGCAAGGCCATGTTGATTTGATCTGGCAGCTTGACCACAAAGAGAACCCTACAAACGGCGCTCTGCAAGGTAAATCAACCTACAAACACGCCAAAGACGGCATCGCCATGGTGGGCAGCCGAAACCCTACGCCGCAAGGTTTGGCCACTGCGCATGCGTTTGCCCAATCGTTCACGCAAGCGGGCTTGGTCGTCGTTTCTGGGCTAGCGCTGGGTATCGACGGGGCAGCGCATGAAGGCGCCATGGAAGGGCAACAAAACAATGACGAAGGCTGCACTATTGCGGTGATTGGCACGGGATTAGACCGTGTGTACCCGAGCAAGCATCTGGCGTTGGCGCACCGCATCGTGCAACATGGTTTGATGATCAGTGAATTTCCGCTAGGCACACCACCTTTGCCAGCAAATTTCCCAAAGCGCAATCGCATTATTTCTGCGTTGAGCTTGGGCACACTGGTGGTGGAAGCAGCCGTTAAATCTGGCTCGCTCATCACCGCACGATTAGCCAGTGAACAAGGCAAAGAAGTTTTCGCGATTCCTGGCTCTATCCATTCAACGCAATCACGTGGCTGCCATGCCTTGTTGAAACAAGGTGCAAAGTTGGTGGAATCTGCGCAAGATGTTTTGGAAGAATTGCGGTTGCAGCTGACACCGCCTGTGCTGCCGCCTTCGAAACTATTGCGGACACACAATGCCGCAACCGCTATTGAAGATGTAGAACCCGACGATTTGGTGAAATCGCTGGGTTACGACCCAGTCAGTTTAGATGCTTTGGTCGCCCGCACCGGCTGGGATGCCGCCACCTTACAAGTGCGTTTAATGGAGCTTGAACTGGATGGACAAGTCGCCCGATTGCCGGGTGGCTTGTACCAACGGGTTGTTGTTGGCTAATTACTAACCGTAGAGCCGCTTTAAACAGCGTTGATTAAACGACCGCACCGTCGTTTTCGTCGCCAGGATCGCCCGCTTTTTTAACGGGTGCGACCTTGATCAAATCTTCGCGCTTGATGCCCAGCCACATGGCAATGGCTGCGGCGACGAACACAGACGAGTAGATACCAAACAAAATACCAATGGTCAGCGCCAGCGCAAAGTAAAACAGCGTTTGGCCACCAAACAGCAGCATCGACAACACCATGATCTGCGTGCTGCCGTGCGTGATGATGGTACGGCTGATAGTCGAAGTGATGGCGTTGTCGATGATTTCGACCGTGTTCATTTTGCGATAGCGCTTGAAGTTTTCGCGAATTCGGTCAAAAATAACCACCGATTCGTTCACCGAATAACCCAAAACAGCCAACACCGCAGCCAGTACTGAGAGCGAAAACTCCCATTGGAAGAAGGCAAAAAAGCCCAAAATAATGACCACGTCATGCAAGTTCGCAATGATGGCGGCAACCGCGTATTTCCACTCAAACCGAATCGCCAAATAAATCATGATGCCCAGCACCACGAAACCAAGCGCTTTGAGACCGTCGACCACCAGTTCACCACCGACTTGTGGGCCCACAAAGTTGGTACGGCGTAAGTTGGCATCTGCAGAATCCGCTTTCAGTGCCGCCATGACCTTGTCACTTTGCTGCGCCGAGCTCACACCCTTTTGAGCGGGCAGGCGAATCATCACATCGCGTGCTGTACCGAAGTTTTGCACTTGCACATCGGTAAAGCCCAAGCTGGATACTTTGTTGCGTAATTTTTCCAGATCAGCCGGTTGTGAGTAGCTTACTTCCATCACCGTGCCGCCAGTAAACTCAACTGACAAATGCAAACCGCGCGAGAGGAGGAAAAATACCGCGAGCAAGAAAGTAATCAACGAAATGGCATTGAAAATCAATGCATGGCGCATGAACGGAATGTCTTTGCGAATCTTAAAAAATTCCATGATTCGTCTCCTTATTTTGTAGGTGTTGTTGGCGTTGTAGCAGCATTTTCAGGCGTCCAAATCGTGCCAATTGACACTGATTTGAGCTTCTTCTGCCGCCCGTACCACAAGTTGACCAAACCACGTGAAAACAGCACCGCAGAAAACATGCTGGTCAAAATACCTATGCAATGCACCACCGCAAAGCCGCGCACGGGACCTGAGCCGAATGCCAAGAGTGCTACACCCGCAATCAATGTGGTGATGTTTGAGTCAAAAATTGTTGCCCACGCACGCTCGTACCCCGTGGCTATGGCTGCTTGCGGCGAGGCGCCACCGCGCAGCTCTTCGCGCACACGTTCGTTGATCAACACGTTGGAGTCAATCGCCATACCCAGCGCCAAGGCCATGGCAGCAATGCCCGGCAATGTCAATGTCGCTTGCAACATGGACAACACCGCTACCAGCATCAACAAATTGACACCTAGCGAGAGTGATGAAAACACGCCAAACATCATGTAATAAACGCACATGAAGGCAACAATGACCAAGAAGCCCCAAGTCACGCTGTTGAAACCTTTGTCAATATTGTCTTTGCCAAGGCTGGGGCCAATCGAGCTTTCTTCGATGATTTCCATGGGTGCAGCCAGTGAACCAGCGCGCAATAGCAAAGCTGTGTCGTTGGCTTCAGACGTGTTCATGCTGCCAGAGATCTGCACGCGGCCACCGTTGATTTCAGAACGGATGACGGGCGCTGTGACGACTTCGCCCTTGCCTTTTTCAAACAAAATAATCGCCATGCGCTTGTTGATATTTTCGCGCGTGATGTCCGCAAAAATACGCGAGCCTTTGGCATCCAGGCTCAAGTTAACCGTGGCACCTTGGGTTTGACTATCAATGCCAGCTTGTGCATCGGTCAAATTTTCACCCGTCAGAATGACTTGTTTTTTCACAATCACGGGTCGGCCATTGCGCTCTAAGAACCGTTCTGAGCCAAACGGAACGGATCCAGAATTGGTTTCTGCCGCTTGTCCCTCAGAAGATTCATCGACCATGCGCAACTCAAGCGTTGCCGTACGACCCAATATGTCTTTGGCTTTTGCCGTGTCTTGTACACCAGGCAGTTGCACCACAATGCGGTCTAAACCCTGCTGTTGAATCACCGGCTCGGCCACACCCAGCTCGTTGATACGGTTGTGCAGCGTCACGATGTTTTGTTTCAGCGCCTGGTCCTGAATTTTCAAGGCCGCTTCCGGTTTGATGGTTGCGGTTAATTTGTACTCTGTGCCTTCAGGCGCATCGCTGGTCGTTAATTCCGAGAATTGATCAGCGAGCACTTTTTTAGCTGCCGCCAATGTTTCTTGGTCACGGAATCTGATTTCAATGTTTGAGCCATTGCGCGACACACCACCATGACGCGCATTTTTTTCACGCAAGGCAGAGCGAATATCACCTGTCAACGACTCTGTCTTTTTAGTCAGCGCAGCTACCATGTCCACTTGCAGCATGAAGTGAACACCGCCGCGCAAATCCAAGCCCAAGTACATGGGCGCAGCACCCAGCGCATTGAGCCACGCGGGTGAACGGCGTACCAAGTTCAACGCCACCACATAATTCGGCGCGCCGGCATCAGGCACCAAGCTTTTCTGAATCGCGTCTTTCGCTTTTAACTGCGCGTCCGTGTCTTTGAAAAGTGCTTTGATGGATTTACCATCGAAAGTGACACCATCTGGCGTTAAACCGGCGGTTTTCAGGGCATCTTCAATTTTGATCTGCGTCGCGCTGTCTACTTTGATGCTGGATTTGGCACTGGAGACCTGCACCGCTGGCGCTTCACCAAAAAAGTTGGGCAGTGTGAAGAGCACGGACACCAAAAGAACGATCAAGATGACCGCATATTTCCAAACCGGGTAACGATTCATGATTGCGCTTTTTAACGAATAAAACTAGAAACGAAACAACTCTTTGCAGATTGTTTACTTGATGCGGCCTTTTGCTTACTTGATACTGCCTTTTGGCAGGACTTGCACAACTGCGCTGCGTTGCAACTGTACTTCCACGCCCTTAGCGATTTCCAAGGTTAAATAACCCTCGCCCAACTTGGTAACTGTACCGAGCAAACCGCCCGCCGTGGCGATTTCGTCGCCCTTGGCCAAGGCGTCAATCATGGTGCGATGCTCTTTTTGTTTTTTCATTTGCGGGCGAATCATCACGAAATACAGCACCACAAACATCAGCACCAAGGGCAGCATGCTGGTCAATGTGGACATCATGTCGCCACCAGTAGCGGCTGCGGCAGGGGCGGTTTGGGCGATGGCGGAAGAAATAAACATGGAATCTCCTGAATTGTGTAGGGTCGTCAACAACTTCGTAAACAACCAATAGGGCAAAAAAGCCAACTTAGGATTGTAGTTCCTAATGTTGAGACGAAATCTGGCGTTTCAACTGCGGTTTCAGCAGCACGACAAGTGCGCCAGCACCGCCCTCAGCCGGCTTGGCCTGCACAAAAGCCAAAACTTCTTGCTTTTGAATCAGCCAGCTTTTAACTTTCCCCTTCAAAACAGGCTCTTTACCCGGTGAACCCAGCCCTTTGCCATGCACCACCCGCACGCAGCGCATGCCGTGCTTGTGTGCTTCACGGATGAAAGCACCCAGCGCCTCCCTCGCCTCATCGGTGCGCATATTGTGCAAATCGACCTGCCGCTGGATGCTCCAAATACCTTGCCGCAGCTTTTTTGTCACGTCTGTGCCAATGCCCGGGCGTCGAAAACTCAGGGAATCGTCAATATCAAGGAGCGATTCAACATCAAACTCGTCGCTCAAAGACTCGCGCAGCACAGCCGCATCATCGCGCTTTTGCTGCACAGGGTTGGGCTCAGGTTGCTTTGTTTTTGATAGCACCTTAGGCTTGTTTGATATCGGCTTTACGACGCCTACACTGCTTGCGAACAGGTTTTTATTGGCGAGCTTTAGCGCTGCAGCTGCCTTTTTAGCGGCTTCGTCTGCAGCATGTTTAGCCTGCTGATCAGCCAAAGTTTGCTTGACCTGGCTCAGATCAGCCAGCGTGCGAATACTTGCCATGACGAATTTGTAACTTAGAAGACGGGCTATTTTGCGATCTTTTTAGGCCGCTGCCAGTTGGCAATGCTGACTTGCTTACCCCTTGCGACACTGAGAGCGCCTGCAGGCGTGCTTTTGGTGATGGTTGAACCACCGCCCACCGTGCCACCCGAGCCTATCGTTACCGGAGCGACCAACACGCAGTTGCTGCCGATATGTACGTCCGCCTCGATCACGGTGCGGTGTTTGTTCGCACCGTCATAGTTGGCGGTGATGCTGCCAGCCCCAAAATTGACCCGTTCGCCCACGGTCGCATCGCCTAGATACGCCAAATGGTTGGCTTTCGCGCCATCGGCCAAAGTGGCGTTTTTAACTTCGACAAAGTTGCCGATATGCACCTCTTTGCCCAATGTCGCACCTGGGCGAAGTCGGGCAAATGGCCCGATCAGCGCACCCGCACCGACCAAAACACCTAATGTCTCACCTTCTATGTGGGTAAATGGGTGAATCACCGCACCATCGGCAATCACCGCGTTAGAAATCACGCAGTGAGCGCCCACTTTCACGCCAGAGCCCAAAGAGACTTGTCCTGAGAAAATACTATTGATATCGATTTCCACATCTTGACCGCACACCAAGCTACCACGCAGGTCAAAACGCGCAGGGTCAGCCAAGCGTACGCCCTGCTCCATCAGCGTTTTGGCTTGGCGCAATTGGTAAACCCGCTCCAGCTCAGCCAATTGAACGGGGCTGTTCACACCCGCCACTTGCGCTGCATCATCAATTTTGTGGGCGACGACCGTCAAACCATCCGCCACGGCGAATTTCACAATATCCGTCAAGTAGTACTCGCCTTGGGCATTTTTGTTGTCCAAACGCGCCAGCCAGCCTTTGAGCAGCTTGGCGGGCACCGCCATGATGCCGCTGTAAACCTCTTTGATCAACTTTTGAGCGTCATTCGCGTCTTTTTGTTCGACGATCGCTTGCACGGATTCATGACTGCGAACCACGCGGCCATAGCCCGCTGGATTCTCAAAATCAATCGTCAACAGCGCCAATTTATCGCCGCCAGACTTCTCTATCAGGTCTTGCAAAGTATCAACCTGCGTCAACGGCACATCGCCGCTGAGCACCAACACCATGCCATCATCAGACAGAACTGGTACGGTTTGCAATACCGCATGCCCCGTTCCCAGTTGCGGCTCTTGAATTACTGAATTTATCTTTTTATAGGTATCAAATATAACTCTAGCCGGCGTATTTATTGCCTTAGTAGCTATTAAATTTATAGCATTTTGAACCACTTTAGATTCATGCCCCGTGATCACCACGGCGCTTCTGGCGTTCAATTGTGCTGCCGTATCGATCACATGTTCCAACAGCGGCTTACCACCCAGACGGTGCAACACCTTGGGAAGCGTGCTCTTCATCCGCGTACCCTTGCCCGCCGCCATGATCACCACATCTAGCGGCATGCTTACAGTTTTATTCATACTAATATTTCTACGATTTTTATATAAACTTAAGCTATGTCACGCTCTAGCTAACTCATCCACCGCTTTGAACAAAGCCTGCCTTGCCTGGCTGATGGTTTGCCCTTCCCACGCGTGATCGCCAGCAGTGATGGGTTTGACTGCGGAAAACTTGCACCTTTCGGCTAGTTTAGCTACCGCCAAAGCGTCATAAACCGTGGTTTTGAGGCTATGGGCCGCCGATATATCCACCAAAATGACTTTTTTAGCCGCTGTAACGTGTTTTTTAACGACATCTGCCAGCGATGGGTCAGAGCCATGCAAATACAGCACAGACACGCCCGCCGCGCGGACTTTTTCCATCCACTCTGCATCATGCAAGACAAACACCTGCACGCCTGATCCGCCGAAACTATCAGCCGTTTTGCTGGCAGAGTTCACAACCAGCAGCTTTTCAGCCACTTTGGCGTTTGCAGGCTTTCGCAGCGCAGCATCCAAGGCGACGACTTCACCGTCTTTGCCCGGCAACGGGTGATTGAAAGACTCGATCTGCAAGCCCGCAGTCGCGGCGGCTTCTAAAAATTTAACGCGCGCTTGGGCATAACTGGTGGAAAACGCATCTATCACCCCGATTGCTCCGATCATTTCACCAATCCCTTCAATCCAACAGTGCCAGCTTTCAACGACTCTTCCACCAAACGCACCCAAAACGTCGCGCCCAGCGGAATCAAATCGTCATTGAAGTCATAACTAGGGTTGTGCAACATGCATGGCCCGCCGCCGTGGCCGATGGCGCGGTGGTCGCCTTCACCATTGGCGATGAAGCAATACGCACCTGGTTTGGCTTGCAGCATGTACGAGAAGTCTTCTGAGCCCATGGTCGGCTCTTGCGGCATCACGTTGGCTGCGCCCACGATGTCGCCCATCACTTGGGCTGCAAAGTTCGCCTCTGCCGCTGTATTGATGGTTGGCGGGTAGTTGCGGTCAAACTCAAAATCGCAAGTTGCGCCGAATGCAGCACTGGTGTGCTCAGCTATTTCACGCATGCGTTTTTCGATCAGGTCAATCAATTCCACCGTGAATGTGCGCACTGTACCTTGGATTTCAACGCTGTCAGGAATCACGTTGGTGGCTTCACCACCGTGCATCATGGTGACAGAAATCACGCCAGCATCGATCGGTTTTTTGTTACGACTGATGATGGTTTGAAACGCTTGCACCATCTGGCAAGCTGCTTGTATAGGATCCACACCGTCATGCGGCAGCGCTGCATGGCCACCTTTGCCGTGGATGACGATTTTGAATTCGTTGCTGGATGCCATCACCGGCCCCGCACTCACCGCAAATTTACCCACCTGCATGCCTGGCCAGTTGTGCATGCCGTAGACGGCTTCCATGGGGAATTTTTCAAACAAACCGTCCTTGATCATCTCGCGTGCGCCGCCACCGCCTTCTTCAGCGGGTTGGAAAATCAAATACACCGTGCCATCAAAATTACGATTTTTAGCAAAATGCTGCGCTGCGGCCAAAAGCATCGCGGTGTGGCCGTCGTGCCCGCAAGCGTGCATCTTGCCGGCGTTTTTACTGGCGTGCGCAAAGGTGTTGTACTCCTGCATGGGCAACGCATCCATATCCGCGCGCAAGCCAATGGCGCGGTCAGACGTGCCGTTTTTGATGATGCCCACCACACCCGTCGTGCCCATGCCACGGTGCAGGGGAATACCCCACTCCGTCAGCTTGGCAGCGACCAAATCAGCCGTTTGCACTTCGGCAAAACACAACTCTGGGTTGGCATGAATTTGCTTGCGGATGGCGGCTATGCCAGCGGCTTGGGTGGTGATGGAATCAATGATTTTCATAACTTTTCTTTACTGTGATGAATTAAGCTTTGGTAGTTTGCACCATTTTCATGGCCGAGGCAATCAGGGCAGCGACTTGGCTCATGTCGCTGGGCACGATCAGGGTGGTGGCTGCGTCGTTGGCGACATTGCCATACGCATCCAGCGCTCTTTCAGCGACCTTGAGCTGCACCGCCTCAGCGCCGCCGGGCAGCCGAATCGCATTGGCGACCACTTGAATCGCGTGCGCATTGGCATCCGCCACCGCAGAAATGGCCGCAGCCTCACCCTGCGCTTTGTTGATCACAGCGGTTTTTTCACCTTCAGAGCGCGCAATAAAAGCTTCGCGCTCGCCAGTGGCAATGTTGATTTGCTCTTGGCGGCGGCCTTCAGAGGCCGCGATCAAAGCACGCTTGCCGCGCTCAGCGGTGATTTGCGCTTGCATGGCATGCAAAATTTCTTTCGGTGGCGTCAAGTCTTTGATTTCATAACGCAGCACTTTGACGCCCCAGTTCAGCGCCGCTTCGTCAATCGCTGCGACCACTTGCGCGTTGATGATGTCGCGCTCTTCAAAGGTTTTATCGAGTTCTAATTTACCAATCACGCTACGCAACGATGTTTGCGCAAGTTGAGAAATTGCAATGACATAATTGCTTGAGCCATAACTTGCGCGCATCGCGTCAGTTACTTGAAAATACAACACACCGTCAACCTGTAACTGCGTGTTGTCTTTGGTGATACACACTTGGCTGGCGATGTCTAGCGGGATTTCTTTCAACACATGTTTGTAGGCTACTCTATCGACAAAAGGCACTAAAAAATTCAAACCGGGCGTCAACGTGGCGTGATATTTCCCCAGTCGCTCAACCACCCAAGCATGTTGTTGCGGCACTATTTTTAGAGTACGAACAATAAAAATAGCAGCGATGACCAGTAGAACAATGGCGATTTCCATGAGGATTCCTTTTAAAGTTTAAAAATCAAAGTTGAAAAATCAGAGTTTTTTGACGATTAAACGACTACCGATGACTTGCTCAATACCGTAGCTACCTGCACCAGATGCGCTGCCTTCTTGCAACTGCACTGTCCAAGATGCACCACGGTATTTGATGTTGGCTGTGCCATCGGCTTGCCAAGCATCTACCTGTACGGTTTGCCCAATGTCCATGTTCACATCGCTGTTGAACTCGGCGTTTTTCCCGACCATTTTCTTGCCGCGCAACAAGTGCCAAGCAATCACCGCGCCGCCACCAATCACAGCAGCAATCACCAATTGCGCAGTCACATTCAGCCCCATATGCGCAGCAATGGCCGCCGCCGCCAGACCCACAGCAAACATCAGCAAATAAAATGTGCCGGTCATCAGCTCAACCGCAACTGCCAAGCCTGTCAGCACCCACCAGATACTTGAATCAGCCATAAATCCCCTTTTTGTGTAACTTGCACCACATTTTGACTGAATCATGCGCGCATAACCGCCCAGATGCACGATGTGGCTCAATATTTCCTTACACTTCCCTCCTGTTATGTGATTTCTTGTGATTTTTTTGTTTTCACGATTTTTAACTTCTACCCTCCAATCAACGCATCGCCATGAAATTTCGCTTCCCCATCATCATCATTGATGAAGATTTCCGCTCTGAAAACACCTCCGGTTTGGGTATTCGCGCCTTGGCGCAAGCCATTGAGAGCGAGGGTTTTGAGGTGCTGGGTGTCACCAGTTATGGCGATTTGAGCCAATTTGCGCAGCAGCAAAGCCGCGCCAGTGCGTTTATTTTGTCAGTCGATGATGACGAATTCACCCCAGGGCCTGATTTAGACCCCGCCGTGCTGAATTTGCGCCATTTCATTGAAGAAGTGCGACGCAAGAATTTAGAGGTGCCTATCTACGTTTATGGTGAGACCAAAACATCACGCCACATCCCCAACGACGTTTTGCGCGAGTTGCATGGCTTCATTCACATGTTTGAAGACACGCCAGAGTTTGTGGCACGTCACATCATCCGCGAGGCCAAAAGCTATTTAGAAGGCGTGCAACCACCTTTCTTCAAAGCGCTGCTCGATTACGCCGAAGACGGCTCGTACAGCTGGCACTGCCCAGGTCACTCCGGTGGCGTGGCCTTCTTGAAAAGCCCAGTTGGCCAGATGTACCACCAGTTTTATGGTGAAAACATGCTGCGCGCTGACGTCTGCAACGCAGTAGAAGAACTCGGCCAGTTGCTAGATCACAATGGGGCGATTGGCGAAAGTGAACGCAATGCGGCGCGTATTTTCAACGCCGACCATTGCTTTTTTGTGACCAACGGCACCTCCACCAGCAACAAAATGGTCTGGCACCACACCGTCGCACCGAACGACGTGGTGGTGGTGGACCGCAATTGCCACAAATCCATCCTGCACGCCATCATCATGACGGGGGCGATTCCGGTGTTTTTGAAGCCCACACGGAACCACTTCGGCATCATCGGGCCGATTCCGAAGGAAGAATTTGAAGTCAAATCGATTCAAGCCAAAATCAAAGCGAATCCGCTCCTCAAACACCTGGAAGGTGTGGATCCCAAAACCATCAAACCCCGCGTGATGACGGTCACGCAGAGCACCTATGACGGCGTGCTCTACAACACAGAAACCATCAAAGGCATGCTCGATGGCTATGTAGAAAACTTGCATTTCGACGAAGCCTGGCTGCCGCACGCTGCGTTTCACCCGTTTTATGGCACCTACCATTCGATGGGGAAAAAACGCATTCGCCCCAAGTCAGCGGTCGTCTACGCCACGCAATCCATCCACAAGCTGTTGGCCGGTATCAGCCAAGCCAGCCATGTGCTGGTGCAGGACTCGCAAACCGTCAAGCTGGATCGGCATTTGTTCAACGAGGCGTATTTGATGCACACCTCGACCTCACCGCAGTACAGCATCATCGCCAGCTGCGACGTGGCTGCCGCCATGATGGAACCGCCGGGTGGAACGGCTTTGGTCGAAGAAAGCATTGTGGAGGCGCTTGATTTTCGCCGCGCCATGCGCAAGATTGATGACGAATACGGCACCGACTGGTGGTTCAAAGTGTGGGGGCCGGACAAACTGGCAGAAGAAGGCATGGGCCGGGCCAATGACTGGATCATCAAGGGCGAATCCAAATCAGCCAAAGCGGGCGTCAATTGGCACGGTTTTGGCAAGATGGCGACGGGTTTCAACATGCTGGATCCGATCAAAGCAACCATCGTCACACCGGGCATGGACTTGAACGGCAAGTTTGCCAAAACCGGCATTCCGGCCAGCATCGTGACCAAGTTTTTGGCTGAGCACGGCGTGGTGGTTGAGAAAACTGGTTTGTACAGCTTCTTCATCTTGTTCACCATCGGCATCACCAAAGGCCGCTGGAACAGCATGTTGACGGCGCTGCAGCAGTTCAAAGACGACTACGACAAAAACCAACCCATGTGGCGCATCTTGCCCGAGTTCTGCCAAAAGCACCGCAAGTACGAAAAAATGGGCTTGGCGGACTTGTGCCACCATTTGCACACCTTGTATGCCAAGTACGACATTGCACGGTTGACCACTGACATGTATCTGAGCGACTTGAAACCCGCCATGAAGCCCAGCGACGCATACGCCCACATCGCGCAGCGTAAGACGGAGCGCGTGGCGATTGACGACTTAGTGGGCCGCATCACCGTAGGCTTGGTCACACCCTATCCACCGGGTATTCCATTGTTGATTCCGGGTGAAGTGTTCAACAAGAAAATTGTGGACTACCTCAAGTTTTCACGTGAATTCAATGAGCAGTGCCCTGGCTTTGAAACAGATATTCACGGCTTGGTGGCTGAAGATGGCAAAGACGGTAAAAAGCACTACTACGCTGATTGCGTGAAGTCGTAGCGTTGCCTGTAACAAATTCAGACAATTTTTAGACGAAATTTACGTAACTTTCAGGCTCAGTGTGCGTTGAGTAACATAAGGCAGGAGGAAAATCTGCCATTATGAAAGTGTAAATGCGTTTCAACCCATCAAAGACTTTGCAAAGGAAATTGTATGAAAAAATCTCTCAAACTCGCTTTAGTTGCCACTAGCATTGCCGTTTTGAGCGCCTGCGGCGGCGGCGGTGGCGATGTTGTGGTGATAGACCAACCTCATGCTTTTTTGTCAGTTGACAACCTCAACTATGGCAATGGTGTTGTTTGCGTTGAAGACATCTTCGTTGATGCATTTTCCGCACAAGGCCAACAAGTGGCACGTGACTTGGTAGATTTCTACGGCACCTACAACTTCTCGTTGAGCCCCATCCATCAAGCCTACTCAGCGCCTACGTATTGCGGTGGCCCGACATCAAACTTCACACCCGCACCCGGCACGATCGTTAATGCAAGCTACTACTACAACGTGATTGTTCCGCGCGTTCGTTAATCATTCATCCACAACATGCTATTTTAATGATAGCACTTTAGGAAATAAATACGCCGATTACAGACTGGTTTACTCGATAAATCAGGTTTTTTTATCTTATAACTTCAAATCAGAGGCCAGAGATGTTAGCGCCTCGGGTTCGATTTGCGTGTGTGCTGGGTAGTTGGTATGGTCGCAGCCTAGCTTCACACCTGCACCCGCTAGAACGGCTGCGCGCATCGCTGCATTCAATTCAAAACGCACAAAATGAACAGCTGAAGTTTTCTCGTCGTTCTCACGCTCCAGGTCTTCGTCGGCAATAGCGTAGACGCGGGTGTGACCTTCGACTTCCACGAACATATGGTCTGCCACCCCGATCAGGCGCGCTAATTCACGCCGGCGCTCATTTTCGTCGGGGTACTCTATCAGCATGGTGGCTTTCCAGTTGCAGCCATCGGGTACCAAAGGCGCGTAAGCCTCGATTTTTTGCAAAATACCCTCTTCTTCAAATACCTTCTCAATACGCAACATTTCTTGAATTTGGTAACGTACCGTTGTTTCAGACTCAAATTGCAAGTTAATATGCTCGCCCAAATGCACAGAGCGCAACTGCCTGTGCGCCATGATGGCGACGTGGTTGGCCTTGCGGTACTTGCTGTAGGCCTCCAAAGTCATGAGGTTTTCAGGGGTGATGTGACCGGTTAATTGCATGGTATTTCTCAGATTCAATTCAATTCAATTATTAATTCAATAATTTTTCACTTATTTCAAACCATACGCTTCACGAATCAACGTGAGCGGATGTTTTTGCGGCACGACGTGCCCTTCTGCCAATTTGTTCACCTCAAAACCCTGCGCGATATGGTGCCCACCCAGTGGACAGTCCGAGCTGATCACATCCGGCAAGCCGCCATCTTTGTGGTTGGCCATGGCTTTGAACAATGGTTTGCCAATCTTCATAGCTTGGTCGTGGGTGCCTACTTTGACGCCAAATGTGCCGGCATGACCCGAACAGCGCTCATGCGTGTGGACGCTGGTGCCTGGCACCATTTTGAGCATTTCTTCGGTCTTTTTGCCGATTTGCTGGACACGCCCGTGGCAGGGAATTTGGTAGCTGATTTTGCCCAGTTCAACAGGAAAATCGACCTTCAACAATCCATCGCGTTTGCGGGCCATCAAGTACTCAAACGGGTCCCACATGGCTTCTTTGACCAAGGCAACATCAGTATCACCGGGAAACATCAACGGGATTTCTTGCTTGAACATCAAGGTGCAGCTGGGCACTGCGCTCAAAATCGCAAAGCCGTCTTTGGCGTATTTGGCCAGTGTGGGAATGTTCGCGTCTTTGCTTTTACCTACAGAATCCAAATCACCCAGCTCCAACTTGGGCATGCCGCAGCAAGATTCTTTTTCAACGATCACATAAGGTACTGCGTTGTGGTCTAAGATTTTCAGCAAATCATGACCTATGCCTGGTTCGTTGTAGTTGATGTAACAAGTCGCGTAAATAGCGACTTTGCCGGGCGTTTTTGCACCATCCACGACCGAATGCTCTTTGGACGTTGCAGCACCTGAGCGGAATTTTTTAGCTGCAAACTCAGGCAACCAGGCGTCTTTATCAACGCCCAATACCTTTTCCATCACCGCGCGCGCTGGCTTGGTTTTATTGACGGCGTTGACAAGCTGCGAAACGATAGGAATACCGGCAAACGAACCCGTCACATCGGTGGACGACAGAATCTTCTCACCCATGCCGACTTCACCCTTTTTGAACTTGATCGCCTTGGCGCGCAGCATGGTGTGCGGAAAGTCTAGGTTGAACTCGTGCGGCGGTACATAAGGGCACTTGGTCAGGTAGCACAGGTCGCACATATAGCACTGGTCAACCACTTTCCAGTAGTCTTTTTTATCCACACCATCAACTTCCATGGTCTTGGACTCGTCCACCAAGTCAAACAGCGTCGGGAATGAACCGCACAAGCTCACGCAGCGCCGGCAGCCGTGGCAAATATCAAAGATGCGCTCCATCTCGTGGAAGGTCGCTTCTTCGTTGTAGTAATCGGGGTTTTGCCAGTCAATCGCGTGACGGGTCGGGGCGGCTAGGTTGCCTTCTGTTGCCATATATGCCTCTTTAAATATTTTCGCTCGCTACAACCAGAGGCGTAGCGAGCAGGTGCAGGGCTAGACGCGGGTGTCGGGTTACCGGAATGTGCTTAAGGCACATGAGGATTGCCCGAACGGAACCCGCAACGACGCCCTGCGCCTGCGCAGTAGCCGAACGATTAATCTACCAATTCAGCCAAAGCCTTGGCATAGCGGTTCGCGTGTGAACGCTCTGCTTTTGCCAAAGTTTCAAACCAATCAGCCACTTCATCATGACCTTCGTCGCGCGCTGTTTTAGCCATGCCAGGGTACATATCGGTGTATTCATGGGTTTCGCCAGCGACGGCGGACTTCAAATTGTCACGAGTCGCGCCAAACGGCATGTCTGTGGCAGGGTCGCCGCATTGTTCTAGCCACTCTAAGTGGCTGAAAAATCTCTTAAATTGCAACCAATTGAAACGAGTTTACTGTAATACTTAAGATTTCAATTTCATGCATTTACTTATGTCAATGTTAACTTTCGGGGGGGGTAGCGCAACAAGTACTTACATTTAATTCAGTTTATCTTCAAAAACTGTCTATATTTAACTCTCAATTCAAAAGTGTTCTGAAATTTTCTGAATTTCTTGAGGATGTCAACGCAGATGTTATTTTTTCGCCCCGAAGTCATGCAGTCACAAGCCAGCCAATGGCTAGGCGTTGTACGCTTGCACAGACCCTTGTCGTTCGGCTTGATCACTGCAACAGCCATCGGCGTTGCACTTTTGTGCATCACATTTGCAACGTGGGGCGAAGTCAACCGTAAATCACGCATTTCTGGCTTGCTCGTTTCTTCGTTAGGCAGCCTGAATATAGCCGCACCGCTGGCCGGTGTGTTGGTCGAAAGCCGGATTTCTGAAGGCCAAACCGTACAAGCGGGTGACGTGCTGTTCGTACTCAACACCGAGCGCCAAAGCACGGCGGGCGACACCAACGCCCTGACTCTGATACACATCGAAGCCCGCAAGCAAACCCTGAACACCGAGCGCGGCCTGCGCCAGCTGCAAACCAGTCAACGCAGCCAAGTGCTAGAAGACCGCATTCGCACGCTGAATGCCGAGCTATTGCGCCTAGACGAAGAGCAAAACCTGCTAGAAAACCGCATCACCCTGTCCAAGAAGACACTTGCACGCAGCCAAAAATTAGCTTCCGAGGGCTTTTTGTCTGAAGCTCAAGTACAAACCAACCAAGAAGAACTCATAGACCTCAACAGCCGCCAACAAGCCCAAGCCCGCAGCAAACTCAGCACCCAGCGCGACCTACGCACACTCACTGGCGAAGCCGAAGGTCTAGCCACCCAACTCAAAGCAGATTTAAACCAGCTAGCGCGCAATGTGTCGCAGCTCAACCAAGAAGCCACAGAAACCACCGCCCGCAAAAGCACCCTCATCACCGCGCCCTACGCTGGCACCATCACCGCCTTTAACCTGCAAAACGGCCAAGCCGTGCAGGCGGGGCAAACCTTGGCGACGTTGGTGCGTACAGAAACCACATCTCCGATGCTCACCACAGAAAAAGTCAGGTTGAAAATCTCCGGCTACAAGATGACGACGTTACTTTCGACGCCAAAAAATACCGTTCGCCCTGAGCCTAACATTCCATCCGTTCGCCCTGAGCCTGTCGAAGGGTTCACCGCCAAAGCAGAGCCACAAGCCCCGCAATCCCTCCAAGCCCACCTCTACGCCCCCAGCCGCACCGCCGGCTTCCTCAAACCCGGCCAGTCCGTCTACATGCGCTACGCCGCCTACCCCTACCAAAAGTTCGGCCTACAAACCGGCCACATCACCGCCATATCCGCCACCCCCTTCTCCGCCAGCGAGCTACCCCCCAACATCGCCCAGCAGCTCATCGCGCAATCTGGCAGCAACGAAGCCCTCTTTCGCATCAACGTGCGGCTAGACCAGCAAACGATTACCAGCTACGGCGAGCCGCTGCAACTCAAAGCAGGGCTAACGCTAGAGGCCGATGTGCTGCAAGAACGCAGAAAGATATGGGAATGGGTGCTAGAGCCGCTGCTTGCGGCTAAGGCGCAATTGAAGGTTTTGAACTCGAATCCAAATAAAAATTAATAAAAGCATGAAGTATTTTCAAAAAATCCGCACCATCGTATTTTCAACTGAATTGCCTTTATGGAAATATTGCTTTCTGACATTTTGGATCTTTATCAGCGTATCGGTTATAGCCAATATTTTTATAAAAACATTAGCAGTATTTTTAACTATAAATTATGGACCTGAAGAAATTAAAACTAATTTATCGGTGATTGAATCAGTTGTTGTTAGCATAATCGTACCGTTTATAGAAACACTCCTTCTTGCGGTGTTTTTAATATTATTTAAAATAATATTAAAAAATAATATGTTTATAGCAATCATCATTGCAATAGTTGCCGGATTGACACATTCAAAACAAGATTGGACACATTTTTTTATATACGCGGCTATGTTTTATTTATTTGCACTATTTTATTTAACAAGGTCAAAAATTTCTTTTGCCAATGGATTTATAGCTGCTTTTGTTCCACATCTGTTAAACAATTCAATGATTGCTCTATTTGCATATTATGATATTTAAATCTAAATTATAAATTCTGTTTTTACGCATTTGGCAGTAAATTTTTTATAAATGCGGTATTTAGAAAGAGTAGTTATGAAAGAATTATCGATTGAAGATTTAGCAGAAGTCGCCGGTGGAGGAGCATTGACCACAGCTGGGAAATGGATGCTAAACCAACTTGCTGGCTGGGGATTTACGGAAGCAGTTGTCGAAGGCGTTAAATATGTAATGGACAATGAGGGCGGCTGGTTTACTCCTGGCGCTGCCAACGACGGTGGCGGTTCGTCTCCGTACGTTTGCGATGCTAACGGCTACTGCTATACCAATAATCAGTATAGCTGCTCTGCATAATAAATTTGCTTAAATAAAAATCCAAAGATGTGCACATCTTTGGATAATACAACTTTAATATTACCAATATGCATAGAATGATTAGTGGAGTACTGTCGTTTATTAGAAGCAGTCAAACATCACCGTACAATACTTCTAATGCTATACAAACGGCAGTCTTACAGGCATACGCAGCGCGCGTGAAACTAAGCAATGATACACATGGCGATACCGCACTACACATCAATCAACATATTCACAAACCAGCTCTCTCTGAAAACAGTGACTGCAAGCGCTTATGGCAGCAATATAGTTGAAAAACCTTGTGAGATAATATTGAATGAGCTTTTTAAGCATGCAAATATGTCCATGGCTAACATATTATTTGCCTGAGCAGCTATTTTAATAATAGCAATATACTAAAACAAGTACACATTAAATATTCTAAAATTACTATGCGAATTTTAAATTTTTTATACATTACTTCTGCATTAACGGTATTGGTTGGTTGTGTATCACCCATACAAACACCAGAAGAGGTTAGTAGAAATAATGACTTATTAGCTACTCAGATATTGCAATCAAAAAGCAAGAGCAGTCAAACTATACAAAATAAATCTCTCGATAATACTCCAACCATACAAAGGGTATCAGGTATTTACTTTGGATTAGCACTCGATGGTGTATCGCCAGCTTTTGAGGGTGATATTAAGCGAGTACAAAATTTATTTTTTGACGAAATTGCTAAGGGTCCTAGCTTGCTACTCAGCAATTCCGAAACAAATGAACAAATATACCCACGTGCGGATTTCAGAACCATCCCAGAGGCAGCAAAGGCTGTAGGGAATTACCGTGTTGAGCCCGATATCGGGTTAACAACACCGGGCCTAAAAGTGGTAGTTGTTTCATCACACGGCAGAGAAAAGCACTTGCGACTACGTGTAGGAAAAAATCGGATCCAAGGCGAAGTAAGTGATGCTTACCTCTTGAAACTACTTGCTGATATTGATGGCTCAAGCAAAACTCCTACGCTGTTGATTATTTCAGCCTGCCACTCGGGCTCTTTTATTCCACTTCTTGCTGCGCCCAATAGAATTATCATGACGGCAGCAGCCAGTGATAAATTATCATTTGGCTGTGGCACAGATTCTAAAAATACGGCATTTACTGAACACTTACTAGATCAAAACATTGACACGAAATTATCATTGCACAATCTTTTTGATAGTGCTTTAAAACGTATTTCCGATTTTGAAATAAAAATGAAAATCGCAACCTCATCACCACAAATATCTGTGGGTGCAAATATGCAGAGATTGTATGAAGCACGCATTGAAGAGTGGGATAAAATTTTAACCAAAGAAAGAAAAGATTAAATACAAATAGTTAATTCCAAATTACTGTCCTATAAATGGCGGCAATACTCAATACCGAAATATACCAACCCCTGTCATTGCATCAATAGCGCAAGTATCCGCAAGAGCCCGAAACGTGATGCCTAGTAATGATGCTAACGGTGATACCGCGCCATACTGCAACCAATACTCTCACAAAGCAGTTGCGTCTAAAAACGGTGACCGCAACGGTTTAGGTCAGCAATACAGTTGGGGAACTTGGTGGGATGATACGAATTGAGTTTTTATGTGCATAAATGTGCCACTAGCCGGCGTATTTATTGCCTAGACAGCTATATTATTTATAGCAAAAATTTCATCTAATATCAAATAAAAACATGCAGAGTATCGCAAAAATTTACGGTTTTTTAATTTCTAACAAAATTTCATTCCCAAAATATATCGGCATTGTATTTTTAATAGAATTATTGTCAGCCATATTTCTTGCTTTACTTGTTTTTGTTTTCATTGACATCTTTGATTTAAATTACGCCGCATTTCCTGAGCACGATTTATCTTGGGGAACATTTTGGAAGGGAGTCGTTTTTGCACCTACTCTTGAAACCTATTTATTGATTTTAACTTTGCATATTTTGCGAAGTTTCGACATTCAAGGTTTAAAACTTGCAAGTATTGCTGCCATATTCTGGGGCGCATTACATGGGGTTCAAAGTTGGCCTTGGTTTTTTGCACCTGCATGGATATTTTTCATCTATTCAACGGCTTACGAAACATGGCGTTTGACATCTTTTAAGAAAGCTTATTTTGCCGCTGCTATTCCGCATGCTCTGAATAATTTGGTAGCCCTGTTCGCTAATAGCTACGACATCTAATGCGCGTCATCATTCAATCCGAAGCCAGCGAATGCGCGCTGGCTAGTTTGGCTATGGTTTGCAGTGCGCATGGGCTATCAGTCAATAAGAGAGTTTTTAAGAAAATAATCTTTATTAATCAAAGGAGGATTTTATGGAGCAACTTAATAAATCAACATTGTCATTAATATTGGGGGGCAATAACGTCCCGGGAAAAGTGCCGGCAGCTGTACTCGCATCAATGACGCAAGTATCCAGTAGAGTAAGTGATACATTACGGATTATGAATACGCATGACGATGCCGCGCCATACTGCAATCAATATTTACACGTGGCTATTGCTCCAAAAAACGGTGACCGCAACGCCTTGGGGCAGCAATATAGCTGGGGCACTTGGTGGGATGATACACATTGAGTTTTTAGAGGCAAGAATATACCGTTAGCCGACGTATTTATTGCCTAATATGCTATGAACTTTAATTATTTTATTTTGTGATGTCACATATTTTTCCACTTGCATTAGCCGCGTAACGATGGTAAATTACTGTCATTAAACACAGTAGTCAACCAAGGTAATTCACATGAAAATTCTTCCAACCGATTTCGATGGTCAATCTATCCGCCGCGTGTATGACGAGGACACTGAAATGTGGTGGTTTTCTGTGGTGGACGTGGTGCAGGTGCTGACGCAGCAGGCTGATGACTTGACGGCTCGCAAGTACTGGAATCAGCTGAAACGCAGGCTTGAGAATGAAGGCAGCCAACTGGTGACAGACTGTCACCAGTTGAAAATGACAGCGGCAGATGGCAAACAACGCTTAACAGATGCTGCAAGCGCCGAAACTTTGCTGCGTCTCGTTCAATCCGTCCCCAGCCCCAAAGCTGAACCCATCAAACTGTGGCTAGCTAAAACTGGCTATGAGCGTATGCAAGAAATGGCAGACCCTGCGCTGTCTTTGAATCGTGCCCGCGAAACGTGGGAGCAACATGGGCGTAGCGACAAATGGATTCAGCAACGGATGACGGGACAGGAAACCCGCAACAAATTGACTGACTATTGGCGTGAGCACGATGTCAAACCTGGTCAAGAGTTTGCTATTTTGACCAATATCATCCACCAAGCTTGGACAGGCGTAAGCGTCAAAGAGCACAAAACTGCTAAGAATCTGACTAGCCATAACCTGCGCGACCACATGACTGAAGCAGAGCTTATTTTTACAGCTCTGGCTGAGCTATCTACGCGGCAGATTGCAGAGAACCGCCATGCAACGGGTTTACCCGAAAATGCCACGGCCGCCAAAGTGGGTGGCAGTATTGCACGCCAAGCACGTCAGCAGCTAGAAAGCGAAACGAGCAAATCAGTGGTGACTAGCAGCAACTACTTGCCGCCAAAGAATACTAAGCTTCTCAAGCCCCAAAAACCGTCACCTTAATGCGCATCATCATTCAATCCGAAGCCAGCGAATGCGCGCTGGCTAGTTTGGCTATGGTTTGCAGTGCGCATGGGCTGCAGGTGGATTTGGCGGATTTGCGGCGGCGGTTTGTGGTGTCTATCAAGGGCGCTACCATGCAGCAGCTGGTGCAGCATGCGGATGGGCTGAACTTTAGCTCACGCCCGCTGCGGTTGGAGCTGGATGAGCTTAGCCAGCTTCAACGGCCCTGCATTTTGCACTGGGGGCTGAACCATTTTGTGGTGTTGGTCAAGGTGCGTAAGAACCACATCGTGATTTACGACCCTGCGGTGGGTGAGCGGCGGGTGGTGATGGAAGATGTGTCGCGGCACTTCACGGGTATTGCGCTGGAATTAACGCCGAATGCCAGTTTTGAGCCTAGCGACCAGCGACAGCGGGTGTCGCTTGCGGCGCTGACTGGTAAGGTGCTAGGGCTGAAGCGTTCGATGTTTCAGATATTTGCATTGGCCATGGTGTTGCAGCTTTTTGCCATTGCCGCACCGCTGTTGAACCAGCTGGTGGTGGACGATGCGATTGCGACGTATGACAAAGATTTACTCTCGGTGCTGATTGTTGGTTTTGCCTTGCTGATGTTGATTCAGACTTTGCTGGGCTTGGCGCGTAGCTGGATGGTGATGGCGCTGAGCATGTCGCTTAGCCTGCAGTGGACGAGCAATGTGTTTAGCCACCTGCTGAAGCTGCCGATTGAGTATTTTGAAAAACGGCATTTGGGCGATGTGGTGTCGCGCTTTGGGTCTGTCAATACGATTCAAAAAACGCTGACAAGCAGCTTGATTGAAGCGGTGCTGGACGGGTTGATGAGCGTTGCCGCACTGGGCATGATGCTGCTATATTCGCCGCTTTTGGCCGCCGTGGTAGTGGGCGCGGTAGTTATCTATGCGCTTTTACGCTGGGCGATGTACAAACCTTTTCGTGATGCGAGTGCGGAGCGTTTAGTGGTAGCTGCTAAAGAGAATACGCATTTTCTAGAGTCGCTTCGCGCCATCACGCCGCTGAAACTCTTTGGGCGTGAAAACGAGCGCCGCGCACGCTGGCAAAACCTGCTGATTGATGTACAAAACCGCGACATCAAAACCGCCAAAATGGGCATCGCGTTCAGCACGGCAAACACGTTTATTTCTGGCATTGAAAACTTGGTGGTACTTTGGTTGGGGGCAGGTTTGGCAATGCAAAGCTCGCCACAAGGACAAAGCAGCTTCACCATTGGTATGCTGTTTGCCTTCATCAGCTACAAAGGGCAGTTTTCTAGCCGCATGGCGACCTTGATTAACTACTTTGTTGAAATCAAAATGCTGGGCTTGCATGCAGAGCGTTTGGCAGATATTGCGCTGACTGAGCCTGAAAAAGACGCCGTACCTGACAACACGTTGCAGCATCTTGAACCCAAAATTGAACTCAAAAACGTAAGTTTTCGCTACGGGGAAGGTGAGCCTTGGCTACTGAAAGAAACCAACGTGGTGCTCAACGCCGGGGAAAGCGTGGCGATTGTGGGGGTGAGTGGCTGCGGTAAGACGACTTTGTTGAAGCTTATTTTGGGTTTGCAGCAAGTGGTGGAAGGGGAAATTTTGTACGGTGGCATCCCCGTCAAACAACTGGGATTACAAAATTACCGCAAATTGATTGGTACGGTGATGCAAGAAGATGTTTTACTGGCTGGCAGCATTGCAGAAAATATCAGCTTTTTTGATGTTCACTTTGACATGGAGCGGGTGCAAACATGTGGTCAACTCGCGGCAGTGCACGACGACATTGCGCGTATGCCTATGGGCTACCAAACTTTGGTGGGGGATATGGGTTCTGCTTTGTCGGGCGGGCAAAAACAACGTGTTTTGCTAGCCCGCGCTTTGTACAAACAGCCGAAAGTGCTGGCTTTGGATGAAGCGACCAGCCATTTAGACATCACCAATGAGAGACGAGTGACACAAACTTTGACGCAAATGAGCTTGACCCGCATCATTGTGGCGCACAGGCCCGAGACGATTGCTGCGGCGCAGCGGGTGATTGCTTTAGAGAATGGAAAAATAATTGAGTTGCGACCGGCAGCAGCGTTTGAGAGCTTACAAGAAGCGGCATAAAAAATGTGAAGCTCGCCGATACGCCGGATTTTGTGCGGCACAACCCGAAAGCTGCGCCGTGACCGTCATTCATCTTGGCCTTGGGTCACCCCAAGGCTCGGTGCTACCTACCCGCCATCTCTCTTAGCGAACCGCCAAGTGAGACGATTCGGCGAACCTAGTCACCTCTGGATGGCCTATTTGGTATTGCTGCGCGTAGAGATTGCCCGTTTCACCCGCTATGAGTTTCCCCATAGCGACTCGTCTCTGTTGCTCTGATCCTCACCTTATATCTTTCGACTTTCAGTGGGCAGCCGTTAGCTGCTACGCTGTCCTATGCAGTCCGGACGTTCCTCCAGTGCTTGGTTTCCCAAATTGCACCAGCGACGGCCTAGCGAGCTTCACAGAGGCATTATCCCACGCCAAATCCAGTCCATCGTAACTCGTCTTCAGATATCCACTGCTTAGCCATTACTTAGCCATTACTTAGCCATTACTTTCCACTCACTCGCCAAATCCTGTTGCCAACATCATCCGCAACCAACAGCGCACCTTGTTTGTCGATAGCAACACCGACGGGGCGGCCGAGCGCCTTGCCATCGTCACTCAAGAATCCTGTTAAAACGTCAACGGGTAACCCTTTGGGTTTGCCATTTTCAAAAGGTACAAATATCACTTTATAACCGCTGTGCGGTCGTCTATTCCAGGAACCATGTTGACCAATAAACATGCCCTGCGAGAAGATTGCAGGCAGTTTGCTACCGGTTGAAAACGCCAGCCCTAGCGATGCAGTATGTGACCCTAAGGCATAGTCCGGTACCAGTGCTTCTGCCACCATCGCAGGCTGTTGCGGTTGAACCCTCTGATCAACATGTTGGCCGAAATAACTATACGGCCAACCATAAAAACCACCACTTATGACCGATGTCAGGTAGTCCGGCACCAAATCACTGCCGAGTTCATCACGTTCATTCACCACCGTCCATAAAGCGCCACTTGTGGGCTCCCATGCCATGCCGTTCGGGTTGCGCAAGCCGGATGCAAACAGTCGATGTGCGCCGGATTTGATATCGACCTCCCAAATGGCGGCACGCTCAAACTCCGCCTCCATGCCACTTTCGGCGATATTGCTGTTTGAACCTACGGTCACATACAGCTTGCTGGCATCAGTGCTGGCGATGATGTTTTTGGTCCAATGGTGGTTTATGGGGCCTGCAGGCAAATCCAATAATTTTCTGCCTGCCACTTTGATCTGCGTATCACCCGTGGTGTAAGGGAAGCGCAACACCGCATCGGTGTTGGCAACATAAAGTTCGTTGCCAACCAAAGCGATGCCGAAGGGTGAATTCAAGCCGCTCAAAAACACGGATCGAACATCAGCCACGCCATCGCCATTGGTGTCGCGCAACAAGGTGATGCGGTTCGGGCTTGGAACAGCAGCCCCTGCCACAGACATCACCAGCCCGATGACCCAAGACTTGATACCCTTGTTGGCTTGTGCTTTTGGGGGTGCATTAGATTCAGCCACAAGGACATCACCATTTGGCAACACATACAGCCAACGCGGATGTTCGAGATCAGCTGCAAATGCACCAACGCTGGTGCCTGCTGCCGTGAGTGGCTGAAGACCTGTATTCCAACCTTTGGCAGGTGCGATGTTCACCGTTGGAATTAGCGACTTACTCGGAGGCGGCAAAGCTGGTTGCGGGCCATAACCCGCTTCAATCGGCAGCTTAGCCAAATCACTGCAAGCGGCAAGCAAAAATAGCAAGATTCCCATAACGAAGTTCAACATCGATACACCTTGCCGCCATCAGCTCGACGCATGCAAAACCTCATAGTCGCCCCATCACCAGCAGTACCACGACGATGAGCACGATCAGCCCAATACCACCACTGGGGCCATAGCCCCAACTCTTGCTGTGGGGCCAGCTAGGCAGTGCGCCAACCAGTATCAAGATCAAAACAATCAACAGTATGGTTCCTAAGCTCATGATTTTCTCCTAAGGGTTGAGGCGTGTTTACTTATGCAAATTTATTTTGGTGGTGGTGTTTCGGCTGGCACAACGATAACTGCGGTTCCGCCGCCTGCACCAGTTTTACCTGTATCGCCTTGGCTGCCCGTAGCACCAGTAGCACCAGTATTGCCTGTGCTTCCCGTGTTGCCACCTGCCCCTTGGCCACCGGTTGCACCCTGTGGACCAGCTGGTCCAGGCACAGCGACTGGCGTCGCAGGAACAATGACTGTGGGTCTGTCGCATGCTGTCAAACCCAGCGCGGCCAACATAGCTGAAACTAATAAATACTTGCTCATATTGAATCCTTTAAATTAAAAAAACAGTGTGAACAGAAAACTGCTGTTCACTTTGAACCAAAAACATCTCAATTGGTAAATTGCGATAGATGTGGCGTAGTTTTAGAATAGTGAAATCCTTCAGACCTGACTGTGCGTTATCGAACATAACGACGATACATGTTAAAAAGCCCACTGTGTGCGACATCGAACAGTAGGTGGCAAGGTAATAGGCTATCGTTGCCGTGGGTTATTTGATTCATCAAAAATCTATCCATGACAACACCTCAAAATTCATCCGAGCTGCCTGCATCGCATGCGCGATCAAGTCCAGCCGCCATGGTCATCGCCACTTTGGCAGTGGTCGGTGCGCTATGGTGGGGGCAACGCTTTCTTATACCTTTGGCTGCCGGTTTGATGCTGGCTATCTTGGTGATGCCTTTGACAGTACGGCTCACCCATTGGTTACACAGCGTGGTGGTCGCCACCACGTTGACGCTGCTGATTGTGATTGGCGTACTGGCGATAGCTGCCATGGCGTTTGGCGGGCAATTTGTGCGTGTCATAGAACGTGCGCCTGAGATGATCAGCATGGTGGCGCAGCAATTGGCTGAAACGGAACCCGGTGTAAACAGTGTTTTGAGCCGCGCCCGTGTTGCCCTGCACGAGCTTGACATGGCAGCCGACCGATTGGTTGCGGGCAAGCCACTTCGGTCCGGCCGTCGACCTGTGGCCGTCTCACCAACTAGCCCTACTAGCCAGCCGCAGACACCTCAACCAAACAACAACATCACCGCCGGTGCGACAGTTGCTTTGCGGGAAACAGCAATGAACGGGTCAACTGTGCTGCTCGGCTTCACAGCCAATCTCAGCGTGATTCTTTTCATTGCTTTTTTTGTGCTGACGGGCGGCAAGCCTTTGACTGAAAAGTTCTTGAATTTATGGAGTTATACGCCGCAGGCGCATGACCATGCCAAGCGCGCATTGCTCGAATCAGCACGGCAAATTCGTATGTACTGTGCCGTCTTGGCGGTGACCAATACCTTGATTGGTCTTTGTGTGTGGATCGCCTTCAAACTTGCAGATTTACCCGATGCAGCTGGCTGGGGCGTTGCGGCTGGGGTCTTGCACCTTGTGCCCTATTTAGGTATGGCGGTACTTACCGCTTTAGGCGCAGCGGAGACTTTTTTGGTGCACGAAACACTGAGCATGGCTTTCGGCATGGCATTGTTTATCATTATTTTGTCCACACTCATAGGCACCATCGGCACCGCATGGTTACAAGGGCGCGCCGCAAAAATGAATTCAGCGGCCGTCTTCATCGGTTTGGTATTTTGGGGCGCACTCTGGGGTATTTGGGGGCTTTTTTTAGGTCCCGCCCTGGTGGTGCTAATTAAAGTTTTGGCCGAGCATTCGCGTCACGCTGGGCGATTTGCAATGCTCATGCAAGGCTAAAACTGAGATCTCGTTAGATTTAAGCGGCCAGCGGCAAAGGTAATAATTTGAAGTAGCCCTTTTTCGAAAAGGCATAGCATTCACATGCGTGCCTTTCCAGCCGCTGTCTGTCATGCACAACGATATGGCCACGGCTGTATTGAATAGCGCCCTCATGCTGCAGTTTTAGCGCTGCAGCCGTCACACCCTCACGCCGCACACCCAACAAACTTGCCATCGCCTCTTGCGTGATCAGCAGTTCGTTGGAAGTTGCCCTGTCTAGACCTTGCAACAACCGACGGCTGAGCTGTTGGTCAATCGAATGATACCGATTACAAACAGCGGTTTGCGACACTTGTGAGAACATGTCATGCGCGTAGTTGAGCATGAGTTTCATGATCGGGTTGCTGAATTCCATGGCATTTTTCAGTGAATTCGCGCTGAGGCGAAAAGCCATACCCGCACTTTGCACGTTGGCTTCATGCGGTGCCACATCGCCGCCCATGAAGAGTGAGACGCCAACGACGCCTTCGTTGCCAACCACAGCAATTTCTGCCGTTTCTCCATCCTGCGTCATATAAACCATAGAGATCACGGCAGAGGTCGGAAAATACACTTGGCCATGCGTTCTGCCTGGCTCAAACAGCACCTGACCAACGCTCAACTCTACCGGCTCAAGCAACGACTGCCAACGCTGCCATTCTGCGCATGGAAAGGCCGCCAGTAAGTGATTATGTCGTGGGTCTTGAAGGCTGTGGATTTGTGGTTTCATGGGTCACTCGTATCGTGTAAGAGCTTTCATCATGCGCACAACCAGCAATTCAAGATATCAGAAGTTACCGTTTGTTAATGTCGGATAGAACCTACAGTCATGTACATACGAGAAAAGGAGCGCTAAGAATGAAACGCTATGTATGCCAGCTAACAGACAGCATCTCCTCAAGGTCCTATTCTTTGGGTGTTAAATCAGTAAACCACACCGTATTCGGGCTTGATTTGCTGGTTTAAACAACTCTGTAAAAATATATCATTGAAAGAGGAATCTTATGAATACGATCAACAAACTAACACTCAACGTCGCCGCGATTGCCTTGCTTGCTGGGCTGAGTGGCTGCGCGGGTATGTCCCAACGCGATCAAAACACGGCCGTTGGCGCAGGTATTGGTGCCATTGGTGGTTCAATCCTAACCAATGGCAGTGCAATAGGCACGATTGGTGGCGCTGCTGTGGGCGGCGTTATTGGCAACCAAGTCAGACCATAACAGCGTCGTTATTTGGTTTTGGGTAGTGTCAAAATTTTTGCTGACAGCAAGGTTTCTGCAAAAAAGCTTAATAAAGCCAGCAAAAAAGACACCACGCCGACCATGAACGTTACCGTTGCCGTACGGGCGAAATTGACCTCTAAGGTTTCGCCGAAAAAGAGGAAGACGATGGTAGAGCCGATCAAAATCGCGCACATAATCAAGAGCGCAATGCACCAGTTGACGA
>JAYUCJ010000153.1:0-8773 GCA_043740415.1 Polaromonas sp.
TCTATATAAATCAACGAGTTAGCCGATGCAGCAACGCTGTTTTCTATGCCTATATTTGATTTCAACAACTAACGTTGACATAGCCTTTATTTATAGCAAAAAGACTTCGACAAGCTCAGTCCGAACGGGCGGGGCTAGGCAAACAAACCCTTGTACTGCTCCCGCAACAGGTTCTTCTGCACCTTCCCCATCGTATTTCGCGGCAGCTCTTGCAGGACGAAGCAGCGTTTCGGGATTTTGAAATTGGCTAACTTTGCCTTCAAATCGGCCAATACAGCCTCAGACGTCAGACTCGCACCCGGTTTCAAAATCAAAGCGATCACCCCTACTTCGCCAAAATCGGGATGCGGCACGCCGATGACGGCGCTCTCGTCCACGCCTTCTAGGTCGTTGATGTAGCCTTCAATCTCTGCCGGGTAGACGTTGTAGCCGCCGCTGATGATGAGGTCTTTGCTGCGGCCGACGATGGTGACGTAGCCACGCTCGTCGATTTTGCCGACGTCGCCGGTTTTGAAATAGCCGTCTGAGGTGAACTCTTCAGCGGTTTTTTCGGGCATGCGCCAGTAGCCTTTGAAGATGTTGGGGCCTTGGACCTGGATGCCACCTATCTCGCCAACGGGCAGGGTTGCGCCTTCGTCGTCTTGAACCCGTAATTTCACACCGGGCAACGGGAAGCCCACGGTACCGCCACGGCGTTCGCCATCTTTGGCTGCGTAGGGGTTGGACGTGAGCATCGCCGTCTCAGACATGCCGTAACGTTCCAAAATGGTGTGGCCGGTGCGCTCTTGCCACAAATTGAAGGTTTCCAGCAGCAGCGGCGCGGAGCCGGCGACGAAGAGGCGCATGTTGCGCACCGCCTGTTGGGTCAAGCCCGGCTCGGCCAGCAGGCGCACGTACAGCGTGGGGACGCCCATGAAAACGGTGGCCTCGGGCAGCTTTTGAACGACGATTTTGGGATCGAATTTGGACAGCCAGATCATCTTGCTGCCGTTCAGCAGCGCACCATGCAGCGCCACAAACAGGCCGTGGACGTGGAAGATGGGCAAGGCGTGGATGAGCACGTCGTTCGGCTGCCAACCCCAGTAATCCTTCAACACCTGCGCGTTGGACAGCAGATTGTTGTGCGACAGCATCGCGCCCTTGCTGCGGCCGGTGGTGCCGCTGGTGTACAAAATGGCGGCCAAGTCGTCGGCTTGGCAGACGGCGGGTGTGTGCTGGTCGCTGCACTGCGCGGTGCGGTCTAAGAGCGAGCCGGTGCGGTCATCACCCAGCGTGAAGACGTTTTGCGTGCCCGCTTTGAAGGCGATTTTGCTGACCCAGCCGAAGTTGGCCGGGCTGCAAACCACGACGGACGGCTCGGCGTTGGCTATGAAGTATTCAATTTCAGCGCTTTGGTAGGCGGTGTTGAGCGGTAAAAACACGTAACCGGCGCGCAATGTGGCGAGGTACAAGGCCATGGCTTCGACCGACTTCTCCACCTGCACTGCGACGCGAGCGCCCTTGGGCAAATCGAGCGATTGCAGCAAATTGGCCATCATGGCGGTGGCGCGGTCGATGTCGCGCCAGCTGTAGTTGAGGCTGCTGTCAGCAGAAATGACGGACTCGACGGCCACGGCGTCTAGGTCTTTGGGGAATGCTGCTCTCAGCGCGGTAAAAAGGTTGTTATTCATGGTGATTTTGTCTTTTGTTCTTTTGTCTTAGCTTCCCACTTTGAAAAAGGGGGATTGAGGAGGATTTAATCCTGATTCCAAATAGGTTTACGCTTGGCCATAAAAGCGCTGATGCCCTCTTGATGCTCTGCATTGTCGGCATAGGCGTAAGAGTTTTGGGTCATTTTTCCTTGCGATAAGCCCCTAAACGTCTGTTTATTCAGCCTAGCCGCCTGCGGCGCAAGCGCCAAAATGCGGTTCACAGACTGCATGGCAGCATCGGCAACATCAGCATCTGCCACCACCCGGTTCAAAAAGCCGCGTTGCAGCATCGTTGGGGCATCCAACACGGCGGCTTCTAGCAGCATCTCACGGGCGGTCAGCTCGCCGACGGCGCGGACGACGACTTCGGCCTCTTTAGGCGCCATGGGGAAACCCAGCTTGGCAATCGGGGCGCCAAACTTGGCAGACACGCCTGCGATGCGGATATCGCAACAGCTCGCCATTTCCACCCCTGCGCCCATGCAAGCACCGTCGATCTGCGCAACGATGGGTACGTCGCAAGCCAGCATGGCCTGCAGACCGCCCCAGACGTCGATTTCATGGAAGTCCCGCAAACTGGCTTCATTGAAGCGAAAGCTCGGATATTCAGAAATATCGCCACCCGCGCTGAAAGCCTTCAAATCACCGCAAGCAGAACCTAAAATAAGCACGCAGCCGGCGTATTTATTTCCTGAAATGCTATCAAAAACAGAGCGTAATTGCTGCCACATGTGGCGCGACATGGCGTTGAGTTTGGCGGGATTGGCCAGCGTGACGATGGCCAACCTGCCCTCAAAATGACACCGCACTTCGCCCACTGCGGCTACGGTTACCACAGTCTTAATCTAACTTCGCGCCAGAAGCCTTGACGACAGCGGCCCAGCGTTTGATCTCAGCACTCACAAAAACGCCAAACTGTGCGGGCGTTTGTTGGCCAAATTCTGCGCCGTTATTTGCCCAAGCTAACTTTGCTTCCTCGGTTGAACCAGCACGTTTGAACTCTTCGACAATGCGAGCTTGCAAGTCAGCTGGCGTGCCTTTGGGCGCCCACAAGCCATACCAAGTCGTCACGGTGTAATCTGGCAGACCCAACTCGCCCGCGCACGGCACATCGGGAAACGCAGGGTTGCGCTTCAAGCCGGACACCATCAGCGCTTTGATGCGGCCGCCTTTGATGTGGCCGGCTGATGAACCCAGCCCGTCAAACATCATGTCCACATTACCCGCCATCAAATCTTGCAAAGCGGGGCCTGCGCCACGGTACGGGATATGGGTGATGAAGGTTTTGGTTTGCTGCTTGAACAACTCACCTGCCAAATGGTGTGAGGTGCCACCACCCGCAGAGCCATAGTTCATTTGACCGGGTTTGGCTTTGACTTGCGCTAAAAACGCTTTGAAATCGCCAGGGAACTTCTTAGGATTCACCACCAGCACTTGCGGCACATTAGCCAAGAGCATCAAGGGCACGAAGTCTTTTTCAAGATCGTAATCCAATTTTGGGTACATGCTAGGTGCGATCGCGTGGTGTACCGCTCCCATGAACAAGTTGTAGCCATCCGCTTGCGCTTTGGCCGCAATGCCAGCGCCCAAGGTGCCGCCTGCGCCGCCACGGTTGTCAATGATCAGCTGCTTGCCGGTTAATTTAGAAAATTGACCCGACAATGGGCGCGCAAACGCATCCGTCCCGCCGCCGGCGGGAAAGGGCACAATCATGGTGACCGGTTTGGCTGGCCAAGCAGATTGCGCAAAGCTCAATGTTGACGCTGGCAGCGCCGAAGCAACGGCCGCTTGCAGCAAGGCGCGGCGGTTAAAAGTCATTTGAATCATGGGTGTCTCCAGAGTATTATAAAAATATGAAAAAAACTAAATCAGCTACAGCAATAGCTTAGTCAACAAATAGTAAGCATACTATCGAGTACATAAACCTAACTATACAAACTTTCTACCTCGCCAGATACAGGTATTTTCCCCTGTGCCAGCATATTGCGGTGTTTATCAAGACGTTTGAGATCATATAGGTAATTCACCATCAAACCATACGATTGTTTGTAGCCTTTTGGCGTGGGGTCTCCAGCCCAATTCAAACGCTCTATGCGCGCGCCATTGTTGAGATGAAAACGCGCCACCGGGTCCAAGGGTTCGCCATCACGCTGTTCGCGCCCCAGATAATGCGCGGCGAAACTTAAAAGGGCTTGGCTGATGGGAGATTTAGCATCCAGTTCATAAATGCGTTCAAGCGCAAATAAAAAGTGGTCTGCCGTGGGCGGCTGAAAACCGACGGCTTTACCTAGCTTGAGCAAGGCTTTTTCGTCCAATTTCTCCATCATCGTTGCGGCATTTTTAGCCAACCACGCGCGAAAACCCGGAATCGGCGACAGCGTGGCAAAGGTTTTGAGCCTGGGAAATTCAACTTTCAGCGTTTCGACGACGGTTTTAATCAAGGAATCGCCAAAGCTCACGCCACGCAAACCGGCTTGCGTGTTGCTGATGGAGTAGAAAATGGCTGTTGTTGCTTTGTTCAGATCTACTGCATCTGCGGACTCGTCCAGCAATGGCGTGATACAACCAGCCATGTCATGCAGCAACGCCACTTCAACAAAGATAAGCGGCTCATTGGGCAAACGTGGGTGGAAAAAACCATAGCAACGGCGGTCGCTGTCCAACCGGTTTTTCACGTCCGCCCAGCTTTTGATGTCGTGCACGGCTTCGTATTTGATGAGCTTTTCGATCAACGAAGCGGGCGAGTCCCAGCTGATGCGTTGCAGCTCCAAGAAACCAACATCAAACCAGGTGGAAAACATGTATTCCATCTCGGCATCAAGCGCCAATAAGCGTTTGTCTGATTTGAGAAAGGGCAAAATCTCAGCCCGCATGTTGACCAGAAACTGGATGCCTTCAGGAAAGACGCTGAACCGTTGCAACAAACGACGACGCGGTGATACTGTGCTTTTGCGTAAACGCACCTCGGCAACGGCTTCATCTGCCGTACCAATGGCAGCGGCGTATTTGTCTTGCGCTTTTTTTGCAATCACGGGGTCGGCCATGAATTGCTCACTCATCAAAAGCCAGCAATCCTTGCGCTGCTCGGGTGCGGCGCTCGCATACCACTGCGCAACGCGTCTGGCACGTCGCCCACCTTCAACTTCGCTCACGCTGGGGTCAACAATCGCTTTTAATTCGGCTAAAGTTCGGCGAGACACGTTGGGCACAAGTGCCTTTTGCAACTTGCTCACATTGCGGCTGAGCCATTCGGTTGTCGTGTTCATGCGGCCTCTCGGTTAGAACTATTCAAATCATTACGGGAAATCACACCATCAAGCTTGCTGCTCTGGTTGTCACGGCGCTCGGCCAAATCCCGCAAAGCCACGCGTTGGCGCGTCAAATGGGTTCGCATCGCAGCTTCCGCGCCCTCAGGGTCACGCGCTTTCAAAGCGGCAAACACGGCCAAATGCTCACTCAAGCTTTGCTCCAAGCGACCAGGCGCATGCAATTGCTGCAAGCGAGCCAACTTCAAGATTTTGCGCAAATCGCCAATCACCTGCGCCAGCCAACGGTTGTTGGCCAGGGTGATGATGGCTTCGTGGATGGTGTAGTTGACTTGGTAGTAGTCCGAAATTCGTTTCGCCTCAGCATGGCTGACCAAGCGCTGGTGCAATGTGTCCAGCGCAGCCAAATCCGCATCGTTGGCGTTTTTGGCGGCTTCAAAAGCGCAGCGCCCTTCCAGCAAGGCAATCACAGGGAAGATGTCGTCCAAATCCTTCTCGGTCACCTGATTCACATAACAGCCTTGGCGCGGCTCGTGGCGGACCAAGCCTTCAAAAGCCAAGACTTTCAACGCCTCGCGCAGCGGCGTGCGGGAAATACTGAGTTTTTCGCACAGCGCAAGTTCGTCTAAAAACGCGCCTGCCGCCAAATCACCCGCAAAAATCTGCTCCCGCAAAGTGCTGGCGACTTGCATGTGTAAGGAGTTGGGGACGAGGCGCATGGTCAGTTTTGAGTTATTTTCAATAATTCTACGTAATTACAGGAAATTACGCAATTACAAAACCGTTCTAATTCATAGTGTTTACCCTTAAACGGCTTAAACCCGCTCAATGATCAGCGCAATGCCCTGCCCGACGCCAATACACATGGTGCACAGTGCAAATTTGCCTTGGATGGCTTCTAACTGGTTAATGGCCGTCGTCACCAAACGCGCCCCACTGGCGCCCAGCGGGTGTCCCAAGGCGATTGCGCCACCGTTGGGGTTGACGCGGGCATCGTCATCGGCAAGGCCTAAATCGCGCAACACAGCCAAACCTTGCGCGGCGAAGGCTTCGTTCAGTTCGATCACGTCCATCTGCTCAAGTGTCAAACCCGTTAATGCCAACACTTTGCGGGTCGCCGGCGCGGGGCCGAAACCCATGATGCGGGGAGCCACACCCGCCGTGGCCATGCCGACAACGCGGGCGCGGGGTTTCAAACCGTACTTTTTGATTGATTCCTCATTCGCCAGTAACAAAGCACAAGCACCGTCGTTCACACCCGAAGCATTGCCCGCTGTCACTGAACCCTCAGGTTTGACGATGGGTTTGAGCTTCGCCAACACTTCTAATGTCGTTTCACGCGGATGCTCGTCTTGGTTGACGATGAGTGCATCTCCCTTTTTTTGCGGGATGGACACTGGGGTGATTTCAGCATCAAAAAAGCCACGTTTTTGTGCGGCAATGGCGTTCAGCTGTGAACGCAGCGCCATGTGGTCTTGCGCTAAGCGCTCGATGTTGAAATCCGCAGCCACGTTTTCAGCAGTCTCCGGCATGGAATCCACGCCGTATTGGGCCTTCATGGCTTTGTTGATAAAACGCCAGCCAATGGTGGTGTCGTACACCGTGTTGGTGCGGCTAAAGGCGCTTTCAGCCTTAGGCATGACAAACGGTGCGCGGCTCATGCTCTCCACCCCGCCCGCAATTATCATACTGGCTTCTCCTGATTTAATAGCACGCGCAGCAGTCCCCACAGCGTCCAAACCCGAACCGCACAAACGGTTGATGGTTGCGCCCGGTACATCAATCGGCAAACCTGCCAACAGCGATGACATATGCGCCACGTTGCGGTTATCCTCCCCCGCTTGGTTGGCGTTGCCATAAAACACATCAGTAATTTGCGTCCAATCCACAGAAGGATTCCGAACCATGAGTGCGCGAATTGGAATCGCGCCAAGGTCGTCCGTTCGAACAGAAGACAAAGCGCCGCCGTAGCGACCGAAAGGGGTACGGATAGCGTCGATGATGTAGGCATGGGACATATGTAACTCCTTATCTGCATTTAAAAAATAATGTAGCGAACCAAGCCGTCATGATGGCTAAGTCGTCTTCTTTGACGACTGCCATAAACGGGTTACTAGCGCCGGGAATGTTGTAAATGGTAAACCCATAATCACCCTGCAAAGGCGCAGTCCGGTTCATAGCCGTCACCGTGCAATTAGCCGAAGCCGCAGGCGGTGTGCCTTGCGCCAGTGCAGGTATTGAAAGCACACCAAACAAGATAACCGCCAGACAAGCCGTAGCCTTGCTTTTAAAACTATGAAGCAAGGTTTTTATGGTTATTAAATTGTTGTCAAACATGGCGGTTTTTTTAATATTGTTATGGCGTACGCAGTGGCTGATTATTGGTATCGGTGCTAAATATCTATAGTATTTAGATAACTTGCAAAATCAAACACCACGCAATAGCGGGCTTCTGTTTGGCTTGTAAAGTTGCTTTAATGGTGACAATCATGAATATATCAGTTTTTATGTGTCAATTGTGGCTGTAGCCGTTATGTTTATTGCCTAAGTAGCTATTATTTTTATAGCAATATTAATTTTAATAAATTGATTTATATATTAATACTTGCGCAAAGAATTATATAATTGCTTTGGGAGCCGCTGAATTCGTTTTGACGGCTGTTTCCAACCTTGAATAACAGCAGATTCAGCTAACTCAAGTGTTAAAAAATGTTCTGCCCCGATCATTTTTGTGGCTACCGCTTCTTCGGCGACTATTTTTCCATCTTGAGACATTATTCGATACTCAACCAAAACGTAAGGATCGTACTCAATCCTGTTCATTAAGATGACTTTATTGCCATTAAATAGTTTTCTCCAAGTTGACAGTCGCTTCTCCAAGTTAAGTCCTTGTTTTTGCTCTTCTTCGGCAATCTTTTTCTGTGAAATTGAATCCCACGTGCTAATTGCAAGATCATAATTGCCAGCAATCATAGAATTAAGATATTTGATAACGATAAACTCTGAGCTGCCAGTACGCAAACCTTCCTTAGTAATTTCATACTCTGGAGAGTATTTTTTTACAATTATTGGGTGAATGATCTCTTCAATAACATTATGAGTTTGTTGAACTCCTGTTGGCAACCCGACATTCTTAGTTTGTGCAAATGCTTGATTTGTAAATAAAAGCAATACGAAGCCAGTAACCAAAAAAGATTTATTAAAAGTGAACATATTTAATGACGAGAAGTTAATTTTTTAAATAACATTTTACTGACCAAATATAAACCAGTAAACATACTAACAATACCAAGAATAAGAAATATTCCCCAAAAAAAAGTCGAATAAATAAACCCACTCCATGTTCTAGTATCTTGATTGCCAATATATGAAAGATTAGGAAGCAAACAGTGATAATTAACATCGACTGCTGATCCAACTGGATGTTTTTTTAACCATTCATTAGCAAATGCCCACTGCTCAGGCCCCCATCCTCTTTCTACAATTTCATTTATCAAAGAACCCCCACGCTTATAAGTTTTATTTACCTCATAAGTGTATTCGTAACTCAAACTCGAACCCACTGAAATACGATTATGGTGCGTTGTTATTTCCATGCTATTTACTATCCCACTAGTATTGCATCTAAACTTCTCACTGGCTAATATTATTATTGTTAAAAATCCTCCAAGAATACAAAGAATTATGACAACTGGCAGTACGCGTTTCATATTAAATATGGGTCTTAGGAAGCAAACATGTAATCAATACATGCTAACTTCTTGAAATGAATAGTAAAAATAGGTATTTCAACCGTTCTAAACTTAGTGAAGCCAA
>JAYUCJ010000154.1:0-3352 GCA_043740415.1 Polaromonas sp.
TCCTGAAGGAACTTCATCAGCGCATCTGTCGGGCGATAACGCTTCATTTTAGTATCTGGCTCTTGGAGTTTTGCCAGCGCCTCTTCCTTCATTTCCATGTTGGCCTCGACATATCGATGAGTGGTGGTCGTGCTCTCATGCCCAAGCCATAAAGCAATCACACTAAAAGCAACACCCGATTGCAGCAGATGCATTGCTGTTGTATGTCTAATTGTGTGAGGTGAGATGCTCCGTTTACAGAGATCGTTATGCATCTTGGTTGCGCGAACTACTGCAATGTCGAGGCGCTGCGAGACGTTGCAACGAGTCATCGCTTGACCATCCCGATTGGGCAACAGGGCAGCGTCCGCCCCAAGCGTTGGGTTACATCGTAGCCATGCTCGTATCTCCAGAACGGTGCTCTTCCATAATGGCGTGGAGCGTTGCTTGCGTCCCTTGCCGAGTAAATGCACGCAGGCAGATTCTTCCATCACAACATCTTTCACTCTCACGCCAATGATTTCTGAAACGCGTGCTCCAGTGTTATAGAGCATCGTCAGTAGTAGGTGATCGCGCTGAGATGTCCATGTGTCGCCTTTCTGCCCTATCACCGCCAACATTTCCTCGCGTGATAGAAAGCCAAGCATTGGTCGCTCGAAACGTTTCATCGGCACACCCAAGGCTTGCTCGATGATGAAGAAAGAGGAAACGTCCCGCCGTGATGCAAACTTCAGGAACGCACGCAACGCCGTCAGTCGAAGGTTGCGACTGCGCACCGAATTGTGCCGCTCCACCTCCAAGTTATACAAGAATTCCAGAATCAAATCTGGCTTGATGTCCGCCAGATTGAATGCCGTTGGCATCTTACCAAGACGTTTGTGAGCGAAGTCTAAGAACAACATCAACGCATCACGATAAGAAGCGATTGTGCACGGACTCAAGGCTCGCTGTGTCACCAAATACTCAGTGAAGAATTGCTGCACGAGACATGCAAACGATACGGGACTTGGTGCAATAGTTTTAGACATGACGCACCTCCAGTATGAGTGTGAATGCCTCGAATTTATCGGCCGCCACCGCCATGAGTTCAGGTACGCCGGTAAGATACCAATAGGTATTAGTCACCATCGCATGACCTATGTAAGTGGATAGTGCCAACATATGCTGATCGACATTCACACCTTGTGCGTGCCAGAGCATCACACGACGAACGACGAAGCTGTGGCGCAGATCATGAATGCGCGGCCCATTATGAGAGCCACGATTGACCCACCCCAATTGATCACGTAGCGCTATGAATACGCGATGAACTTGGCGGAGACTTAAGCCAACCCCGAGCAAACACCCACGAGTGCCCACGAAGAACGACATTCCCTCGGTAACATCAACATGCAAATTGCGCATTGTCAGATATTTTTTGAGCATCACTACCGTGCTTGGATGAAGCGGCACGTAGCGAGACTTGGCGAATTTTGTTTTCCGTATGGTTAACATTCCCGACTTCAAATCGACATCCGTATCCATCAAATGCACTGCTTCAGAAACGCGTAGCCCAGTGGAAGCTATCAATCCAAATAGTGTCTCGTAGGTTACGCCGCGCAATCCCGGCGCTGGACCAAGGCAGTGTGCCGCTGCCAGCAAATCTACAATCTCCTTTTCGCTGTAGATGTGCGGCGCCTTCCGTTGGCCGATTCTGCCAAACGTCGAGTCATCGGGCACTTCAGTACGCGGATCGAATTGCTGCAGGTAACGAGTAAACGAGCGCAATTTTTTTAGTCGCCGCGCCCAAGTAGAGGGATCATCACTATGGCCATTGTCGCACCGCGCCCAATCGGCCATAACCTCGACGGTCAAATGTCCTTGCTGATCGAGTGAGTCAACGTAGCGAGCTAAACTATTTATTGAATACCCTGTGGTGCGCAACCCAAATCCAAGACGGCGACGCTCACTGAGGTAATTGGCGGCATGCGTTTGCATCGTGATGTGCGCATTCATGATGCACTCCCTGGCCAAGGTAGCGCGACTGCAAGTAAGTTTCTGCTGTCGAGCTTGGCATAGATCAGCGTAGTATTTAGTGATCGGTGTCGCAAGACATCTGCAACCTCTTTAAGTGAACTGCCTCTCTCAAGCAATCGACTAGCCATGGTGTGTCGCAGAAGATGTGCCTGCGTGTAAGGCAGTCCTGCACGGGCATAAGCTTGGCGTATCACTTTGCGTACTAAATGAAGACCAATTGGCTGGTCGCGTGGAGCAATGTTGCGTACAAATACAGCACGATTACTGGTCTGAGGTCGCTCAAACTTCAGGTAGTCGGCAATGGCGCGCCCCGTTGTCGCAGGCAAAGGCATGACATCTTCGCGTCGCCCTTTGGTTTTTCGCAGTGTGATGGTGGCGTTGCGCCAGTTGATGTCATCTAGACCGAGATTGGCAACTTCGCCGCTTCTTAATCCAAGGTCAAGTGCACAATGCACGATGGCCGCAGTTCTGCGTGCAGTTGCTCCGTCATGATCAAGCGCTGCAATTAATCGATCAATTTCATGATGAGTGAGTGCTTTCGGTAGTGAAGCTAGTTGCCAATTTGCGGGGTAGCTTGTCACACCGATTAAATGATGGACCAAATCACCACGTGTAGTTCGGTAGCGGAAATAACTCCGTAATGCCGAAATAGTTGCGCCAATACTGGCTGGGATGCCACATAGATCGCTCTGTTTAATAACAAACCTGCGTATATCATCGGGTGTGAACGCGGAAATTACAACAGGATGCTCTGCAAATTTACTAATGAGCAGACGCTCAACGACCCTAATATGGTGACTACACGTTCTCGATGCGAGTCCTCTGACGTGGTTCATATAGCCATCGAAGTCACGCAATTCCTTATCCACAGAGGTCGTGCCGACTGGCGGTTCCGCAAGGACAGCATTAGCGCGCAGAACGAAGATAAGATGATTGATTGCAGCACGAATAGTTTTTCTGTCGCGAACAATCTGCCTTCTACAGTTACAGGTCGGTAAGTGTTCATCAAGAAATTTCAGAGCCACTTTCTCATTAATCTGATGAATGGGGAGTTGACTCTGTGTTAACCAGTGTGCGAAATGGGCAATGCCAGCAATGTATCTATTGATGTTTTGAGGCGTGTAACGTCTCTCGGTCAAGTAATGCGAGAAAGTATCAACGTGAGGCTCTAACTGACTCTCGCTGAGCCAAACTGTCGAGTGGTGGTAGGTCATGGTAGTCTCCTGAAGTGGTCGGACTTACACTCCAGAACACTAGTGAAACTATGTCAAGTTCATGAAATAATACTTTGCTTAATACCCAATGAAGTTTGGCTTCCAAATCGTAGGAATTTTGAAGCTATACATAGTTTGGTTCT
>JAYUCJ010000155.1:0-1321 GCA_043740415.1 Polaromonas sp.
CCACCTGCTAGTCGCTTGGGAAGACGCCGGACTGGCGCTTGTAGGCGCGGGTGAAATACGAGAGATCGTTGACGCCGACTGCGTAAGCGACGGCCTTGAGCAGTGCTCCGGGATGTGCACGGTGAAGCACAGCAGCCCTCGGGCGTATGCGCCAGGGTCCAGACCTCACCCCCTTGACTCCCCTGACCCCTATGACTCCCGCACCCCGTGGCCCTTGGCGCTTTTGCCGATCAGTTCGCAGCGGTACGACCCGCGGTTCATGCTGCGCTTTGGGGTTGGTTTTGCCTTTGGTGCCGGCTTTGAATTTGCCGTTTACTTTGGCGCGGGCTTTGGCTTTGGCGTTGCGGCGGAAGATCGAGTAACCATGAAAAAATCTATTTGCTATATAACACGTAGCTACTTATGTACACAGGACAAGGGCTAGAAGCCTATTTCATCGCTAAAAATGGCAAACTTCAGCTATTTCTGCGTCGGCGTGGCCACTTTGGAGCGTGGCGCGCCATCAACGCCCTTCATCAGCAGGTTGATGACCGACGCCACATCGTCGAGGTCCCCGTCGCCATGAATAGGCCACTATTGCTTTGCCCTTCATCATCAGCAATTGTCGAGATGAGAAGCTTCAGGTCTGTGCATTCAGATCGCAGGCAGAGTTGTCACCAGTCATCATCGCGTGATGGAGTGAAATGACTGATAAAAACACGACTGAAATATATATGAAAATGTCAATGCGAAAGGCTACAATTTAGCAAGCCTGTTACCTTGCCCGCAAGAGCTTCGAGATGAGTCGTTTGCCCAGCACCCGAAGACAGGTGCCGCCAAGGAAGCTCGTCGCTAGATTTTGTTTATAGGAGCTTTTTATGACCAGCAATGCAATTGCCAGACGCCTGGATGCAATTTCTTCAAAAGGCGCGATGCGCTCGGCTGACATTGCCAACGTGTTGGACGTGCGCCCTGAAACTGTGTCGCGATGGAACCAGGGCAAGGCGTTTCCGCACCCAAATACAGAGAAGCGACTGCTGGAGCTGGAGTTTGTCATCGATCAGCTCTCGGATTTTTATGAGCCCAATGAGGCACGCCTTTGGATATTCTCCCGCCAACGCCTGCTAAACGGCGAGACACCCGCTGAGCTGATTCAAAAGGGCCGTGTCGATGAAGTCCTGGTCGTTGTTCATCAGTTGCGGGACGGTGTGTACCTGTAACGCACTAGCGCACCGATGATTCATACTGGTCCCAGTGGACTCCCATGCCGTCAAAGCTCGCTTGCCTCCATACACTTCGCGTTGCCACGCATCGCACGCTGCGGCTTATAAAAACGGATCTC
>JAYUCJ010000156.1:0-1318 GCA_043740415.1 Polaromonas sp.
TTCGATCTGATTTGTGTGTTTGGCCTGCCTGCAATGGTGGTAGCTTCCCAATGGCATCGCGAACCGTCATTCGTTTGACGCCTATTTCCTCCGGTGAAAGAAGTCGTATTGGGCCGTGTAGAGACGCGAGCAACACTAACCTTTTCCGCCTCTGACGTACGCCATAGTCGGCAGCATTGACAACGCGGGATGAGACTTGACATCCCTCAGTTTTTAGGGTCGCCAAAAAATCATGAAAAACACTTTGTTTGCTCAACTGAGGCACGTTTTCCATCGTCACGAAATCCGGCTTTACTTGAGTGACAAGGCGTGAAAATTCATTGAGCAATGGCCACTTGTCACTCTTCGTCCGGTTTGTGCCGTTTCTGAGATTTGAAAATGGCTGGCACGGCGCACAACCTGCCAAAAGCTTTAGAACTTATCCGTAAATAATATTTATGTCCAGCTTGATCTTTCTGAACGCCATGATCGATGCCGCCAAGTGGTTTAGCGCCAGGAAGCTGCGATCAAGCTTCTCGTATCGCACCAGTAGCTTGCGAAACCGATTGAACCAACTGTGCGCCACTTCAACGATCCAACGCCTTGCTTTCTTCTCTGGGGCGCGTTTGAGTTCATTGGCTTCCTGTCCTCTGCCTTTGACGTGAGGTATGTAGCCATGATTTTCAATCACTTCGAGCGCGGGCGCTCCGGTATAGCCCGCATCGGCACACAAGTGCTTGTGCCGCCTGACCGGGGGACTCGTGCGCTCGACCATGATGGCATCGAGCACGGCCTCCAACTGAGAGACATCATGCCGGTTGGCTCCGGTCACGACGAGCGACAACGGGACGCCACGTCCGTCCACCAGCAAATGCCGTTTGCTCCCATTTTTTTCCCCGATCCGTCGGGTTGGGGCCGACGCTTTGCAATGCCATTGGCGCTTTCATCATCGCCCCATCAATGCTTTGCCATCGCCAGGCAATGCCTTCGAACTCGTCGTACTCGGCGAGGCCCGATTTCCACAACGCTTCAAAAACCCCAGCTTTCTCCCATTCCAGAAAGCGGGCGTGGATTGCGCTGGCACTGCCGTACCGCTCTGCGGGCAGTGCCTTCCACTGACACCCTGTACGCAGTACAAACACGATGCCTTCAAATACCAGCCGAGGATCTTTGGGTTTGCGTCCACCGCCGCTCTTGCGGGCGTAGGTTTGATCTGCAAGCCGCTGACGCACTGGGATCAGTGGCTCAACACGACTCCAAAATTCATCGGTAACTTCCCATGCTTTTGCCTTTGCCATCTTCACTCCGCGCGCGGGTATCGCGCATGGAACACCATTAT
>JAYUCJ010000157.1:0-25043 GCA_043740415.1 Polaromonas sp.
TCTATATAAATCAACGAGTTAGCCGATGCAGCAACGCTGTTTTCTATGCCTATATTTGATTTCAACAACTAACGTTGACATAGCCTTTATTTATAGCAACTACAAAGCAAGAGCATCACGCTGCACCATACTTTTAAGCGCAGAAGCTGGCATGGCTTGCAGCCAAACGCAGTCAAGGTGGAAGGCGATGGGCAATGCGTCGATGGCGTTCCATAGCTGGGAAAAATGTGAAGAGGTCATCGTCGGGGCATCTATGGCGATGTCGATGTCTGATTGATCTTTAAAATCGCCTCTAGCGCGTGAGCCAAACAAATAAGCTGCGCGAACTTCTGGAAAGCGTTTTACTTCAGCTTTGATGGATTCGGTGATTTGAAGAGATAGACCTGTCAAAGGGTTAATGACCTTTGACATTTCATTCGGAGTCATTGTTAACGACTTTTAACGACGATTCCGCCCCTCAGGACTATCTGCAATCGCCTGACGAATCTGCGCCAGCGTGAGGCCACCGCGCAAAGCGGCCATCTGGGCGTTCAGGCCGGTTGGATCGGCTTCGCGGCGCAGGACGTCTCGGTAGATTTGGTTGATGGCGGTGCGGGCTTCGGCGCTGGTGGCCAGCTCGATGCGGACATCGGCCATGGCGCGGCCTTCCATCACTTGGCGGCTGACGCGGCGCAGGGTGACGATGTCGGCGTCATGACCCAAAACGTCTAAAAACAAACTGTTCACCCACTCTTGAATTTCCAAACGTTTTTGCTCGTAGGCTTGGCGCTCCGCAATGCCCCAGCGCGGGTCATAGCCGTCAGTATTAGGTGCTGGACGAGGAACAACCACCGGAGCAGCGGGCGGTGCGTAAACGGGACGATCAGCAATGCGGTAGCCCCGCTCGTCTGCCAACCAGCCGCAGCGGTGCTGGCCGTTCACCTCGTCGATGATGCAAGTGCGGCTTTGTGCGGTGGCTGACTGCGTCACGGCACTCAACGCCAGTAACAACATGGCTGCGCGAGAAACTTGGTTAAATTGATGCATTTTTACCCCTCCTTTAAATTTAATTTGATCGAATATTACCGTAAAGATTCCTTAATCTGGCACCACCGCCGTCACCTCAATCTCAATCTTCGCCCGCTCCTCCATCAGCCCCGACACTTCCAAACACGCCATTGCTGGGAAGTTTTTACCCATCACTTCGCGGTAAACCTGGCCCAGCTCGCGCAGGCGGCTGTTGTATTCGACGCGGTCGGTCACGTACCAGGTCATGCGGACCATGTGCTCGGGGCCGGCGCTGGCTTCTTTCAAGATGGCGACGATATTGCGCAGGGTTTGCGCGGTTTGAGCAATGAAGTCGTCGGTTTCAAATTGCTGCTGGGCGTTCCAGCCGATCTGGCCGCCGACAAAGACCAGCGTGCCACGGGCGGCGATGCCGTTGGCGTAGCCTTTAGGGGCGAGCCAGCCTTCGGGTTGGAGGAGTTTTCTCATGCTTATTTCTCTTGTTTAGTTCTCTTGTTTTAATTTAAAACGCTGCAACTTGCCCGTTTCGGTACGCGGCAGTTTGTCGACAAAATTGATGATGCGGGGGTATTTGTAGGGCGCAATGGTGGCTTTGACATGGTCTTGCAGGGTTTTAACCAGAGTGTCGTCGGCCGTTTGGTCAGGCTTCAACACCACAAACGCCCGCACCACCATGCCGCGCTCGTCGTCTTTTTGGCCGATGACTGCGCACTCCAACACAGCTGGGTGCTTCAACAGCGCATCTTCCACCTCGGGTGCGCCCACGTTGTAGCCAGCGGTGATGATCATGTCGTCGTCGCGCGCCTGGTAGCAAAAGTAGCCCTCTGCGTCTTGAATGAAGGCGTCACCAGGGTAGTTCCAGCCGTTTTTGACGTAGTTCAGCTGACGTGCATCGTCAAAATACTTGCACCCCGTGGGGCCGATGACGGCGAGTTTGCCCACCGTACCGCGTGGCACTTCCTTACCGGTATCGTCCACCACTTTGGCGGTGTAGCCAGGCACGACTTTGCCAATTGCGCCGGCTTTGACGTCTTTGCCTGCTGCGGAGATAAAGATGTGGAACATCTCGGTTGTGCCTATGCCGTCCAGCATCTCCAGCCCTGTGGATTGTTTCCACAGCTGACGGGTTGCGTCCGGCAGTGCCTCGCCAGCGCTGACGGAAATACGCAGTTTGGGCAAACCAATCGCTTTGGCAAACGGTGCCATCTGGCGGTACAACGTGGGGGCGGTGTAGCAGATGGTGGCACCGACCTCGTTCATGAAATTGACCATGACCTCGGGCGAGTAGGCCGCGTCGGGGAAGTAGACCGAAGCACCCGCCCACATCGGGAAAATCAACAAACCGCCCAGCCCAAACGTGAAGGCCAGCGGCGGTGAGCCGACGATGATGTCGTCCGGCGTGGCGTGCAGCACATGGCACGGCCAGGCTTCGCAGGCGGCCAGAATATCGCGGTGGGTGTGGACGGCGGCTTTGGGTTTGCCGGTGGTGCCCGAGGTGAAGGCCATCAAAGCGATGTCGGTGGCTAGCGTCGGGCAGGCGCTGAAATGGCCGTTTTTTTGTGAGGACAGCGTGGCCAAGCCCTGCGGATGCACCATGACGTTGAAGGGCAGAATGGTCTTCAGCACCGGGTGCTGGCCTTGCGCTGTGACCAATTCGTCCATCAGTTTGATATCGCACAGCGCCAGGGTGGGCTGGGCCTTCTCAATGATGTCGCCCAGCTCGCTGGCGCGCAGCAGCGGCATGGTGGCCACCGCTATCAACCCCGCTTTGACGACCGCCAACCAGGCCAGCGCCATGCCAACCGAATTGCCGCCGCGCAGCAAAACGCGGTTGCCGGGGACGAGGCCGTAATCTTCGGTCAGCACCTGGGCGATGCGATTCACCCGGTCACTCACGTCGTGGTACGTCAGGGTGATACGGGGGCTGCGCAGCAGCGGGCGGTCAGAAAACCCTTTGATGGCGGCTTTGTCGAGCAGCTCGGTCACCAGATTGAGCTGCGGCTGCAAGATTTCATCCAGAACGGCCGGCTGGAAATCGTACATCTGCTGCGGCCACTGCTCGGGAGGCGGCAGTTTATCGCGGATGAAACTATCGGTTTGAGCTGAATTCATAGCGGCATCCTTTTCAAGTTTCACTCAATCCCTGAGGACCGATTTGCCAATGATGAGCTGCTGCACCTCGCTCGCGCCTTCGTAGATACGCAGGGAGCGGATGTCGCGGTACAAATGCTCGACCCTGCTGCCGACCTGGACGCCCTGCCCGCCGTGCATTTGCAAGGCCATGTCTATGACTTTTTGCGCGTTTTCGGTGGCGACCAGCTTGGCCATGGCGGAGACACGGCTATATGCTCTGCTGCTCTCTGCGGCAGATTCTTTGGTCGCCGTGCCTTGCTTCAGATCGTTATCTCGCATCCACGCGGCGCGGTAGGTCAGCAACGCGGCACTGTCGATCAACGCCGCCATGTCGCCAAACTTGGCCTGCGTGAGCTGCATGTCGGCCAGGGTGCCGCCAAACATACGACGGGTTTTGGCAAAATGCAGCGCCTCGGCCATCGCGCGGCGCGCCATGCCCAGCGCGGCGGCGGCGACGGAGGCACGGAAAATGTCCAAGGTCCGCATCGCCAGCTTGAAGCCTTCGCCCTCCTCGCCCAATAAGGCGCTGGCAGGAACTTGACAATCGTTAAACCGCAGTGTCGCCAGCGGGTGCGGTGCCATGACGTTGATGTGTTCTGAGCTGTCCAAACCTTGGGTACTGGCATCGACGATGAAGGCGCTGATGCCTTTGGTTCCTCCGAGGGAATCAGTTTTAGCGAAGGTGAGGTAAAAATCCGCCAAGCCGCCGTTGCTGATCCAGGTTTTGACGCCGTTGAGGACATAAAACTCGTTATCTAGCTCTTTTTTACCCGCAAATATGCCACTAGCCGGCGTATTTATTGCCTGAACAGCTATTTTATTTATAGCAATATTTTTAACTGCGCGAGTCTGCATCGCCGCCACGTCAGAGCCTGCATCCGGTTCGCTCAGCGCAAACGCGGCGATTTTCTCACCCCGTGCCACCGCTGGCAGGTACTCGGCTTGCTGCGCGGGTGTGCCCGCCAGGGTGATCGCGCCACTGCCCAAACCCTGCATCGCAAAGGCAAAATCCGACAAGGGGGAATGAAAAGCCAAGGTTTCACGCAAAATCACCAGCGCGCGTGAGTCCAGCTGCGGCAGCGCGCCGCCATGTTCAGCGGGGACGCAATAACGCAGCCAACCGCCCTGCCCGAGTCGTTTCACCCAATCTTTGCAGGCGCGGCGGTCGTCGGACTCGTCGACTTGCTGCTGCGGTGCCCAGTCAACCAAACCTCGCGCCAAATCGGCATGGGCGGCGTCGAAGAATGGCAGATCGTACTGCGACGTTGAAGAAATGACGTTTGATTTCGAAGTATTGGACATTCAATCACCTCCAAACACAGGGGTTTGCTTGGTCGAAAACGCCTCAAACGCGCGTTTGAAATCCCGCGTTTGCATGCAGATGGCCTGCGCCTGGGCTTCGGCTTCCACGGCTTGCTCTATCGTCATCGCCCACTCTTGCTGCAACATGGTTTTGGTCATGCTGTGGGCAAAGGTCGGGCCCATGGCCAGGTCTTTGGCCATGGCTTGTGCTTTGGCGAGCAAATCTGCCGATTCACACAATCCGTTGAAAAAGCCCCAGGCCAAGCCTTCCTGCGCCGTCATGGCGCGGCCGGTGAACAGCAATTCAGACGCGCGGCCCTGCCCAATGACGCGGGGCAGCAGCGCACACGCGCCCATATCCGCCCCTGCCAAACCGACGCGGGTGAACAAAAAGGCGGTTTTGGTTTTCTCCGTGCCGTAACGCAGGTCGCAAGCCAGCGCCATCATCGCACCGGCACCGGCGCAGATGCCATCTATCGCGCCTATGATGGGCTGCGGGCAGTTGCGCATGGTTTTGACCAAATCGCCGGTCATGCGGGTGAATTCCAGCATCTCGGGCATGCTCATTTGGGTCAGGGGGCCGATGATTTCAAACACATCGCCACCGCTGCAAAAGTTGCCGCCCGCGCCGGTGACGACGATGGTTTTGACATCAGTGGCGTAGCTCAAATTGCGAAACAAGTCGCGCAGCTCGGCGTAGGAGTCAAAGGTCAGCGGGTTTTTGCGCTCTGGGCGGTTTAAAGTAATTGTTCCGACACCACCTTTCGCATCGAGCTGCTCGTAGCTCCAGGCGAAATGGGTGGCTTTGTAGGCGGCTTGGGCGTTGAATTGGCTGCGCATCGGGTTGGCTGGGCTGACAAAATGCTTCATAACGCGTCCTCTTTAGGTGTAATTTTTACAGTGTCTTTGGCATTCATAGCGTGCTGTTTCACTTGGCCGAGCAGCTTGTGCAGTGCGCTGAGATCGGTGGCTTTGAGGCCAGCAAAGGCGTCAACAATCCAGTTTTCATGCGCAGCCGCCATCTCGGCAAAGCTGGCGTGGCCTTTTTCAGTGAGCTTGACGCGGTAAGAGCGCCTATCGCCATCCACCACCACACGCTCTACCAAAGCTTCATTCACCAGTTGGTCGGTGATTCCCGTGATGTTCCCGCCAGACACCATCATGCGACGGCTCAAATCGTTCATTTTTAGGCCATCGGGGTTGCGTTCTAGCTGTGCCATCAAATCAAATCGCGGCAGGGTGGTGTCGAAATGAACGCGCAGCTCGGTGCGAATTTGCTTTTCGATGAGCTGCGTGCAGGTCAGCAAGCGCAGCCACAAGCGCAACTCTTGCGGGTGCTCGCTGTGCGCTGTGCCATGCAATCTGGCTTCTAAATCTAGGTTGTTCGTCATGATTTTTCTTCGTTTTTACTCTTCATTCACTATTTTTTTAATAGCTGTATAGGCAACAAATACGCCGGCTACACTCGTATTTGGCACTGTATTTTGCTCTTTTTGTTGTTTAAACAGCTCGCGGTAGAGCTGGTCACGACCACTCAAGTATTGTTGTGGCCAATCGACCTGTTTTTGCAGTTTGGCGGCTTCGTGCAGCGTCCAGGCGGGGTCGGCCAGGTGTGGCCGGGCGATGGCGCACAGGTCGGCCCGACCGGCGGCGATGATGCTGTTGACCTGGTCCGCCTCGGTGATCGCACCCACGGCGATGGTGCGGATGCCCACTTCGTTGCGGATGCGGTCGGCAAACGGGGTTTGGTACATGCGGCCATAGATGGGTTTGGCTAGTCGCGTGGTTTGACCCGAGGACACGTCAATCATGTCGCAACCGGCGGCTTTGAACAGTTTGGCAATCGCCACGGCGTCATCGGCCGTGTTGCCGCCCTCCGCCCAGTCGTGCGCGGAGAGGCGCACACTCATGGGCAGGTGTGGGGGCCAGACGGCGCGTATGGCGGAGAAGACTTCCAGCGGGTAGCGGCAGCGCTTGTCTATTGCACCGCCGTACGCGTCTGTTCGCACATTGGTGAGTGGCGACAGAAAGCTGGCGAGCAAGTAGCCGTGGGCGCAGTGCAGTTCCAGCCAGTCAAAACCGACTTCTACAGCACGCTGGGTGGATGCGACAAACTGCAGTTTCAACACGTCCATATCCGCGCGGCTCATGGCTTTGGGCGTTTGGTTTTGTTCACCGTAAGCCACCGCGCTGGCCGAGAGCAGCGGCCAATTGCCTTTGGCCAAAGGCTCGTCCGCCACCTCCCAACCCAGCTGGGTCGAGCCTTTGGAGCCGCTGTGACCGAGCTGCAGGCCGATTTTGGCGCTGCTGCTGGTGTGCACAAAGTCGGTGATGCGCTTGAACGCCAGCGTTTGCGTATCGTTCCACAAGCCGGTGCAGCCGGGGGTGATGCGGCCTTCGGGCGTCGGGCTGGTCATTTCCACCATTACCAAGGCCGCGCCGCCCAAAGCTCTGGCGCCCAAGTGGACGAGGTGAAAGTCCTGCACCACGCCGTCCACCGCGCTGTAGGTCGCCATCGGGGAGACGATGATGCGGTTTTTGAGGATGATGTCGCGCACGTTGAAGGGCAGCAGCATCGGTGGCAAATTCATCCGTTCGCCCTGAGCTTGTCGAAGGGTTTGCGTGGAATTGTCGATGAAGGCTTCGACAGAGCCTGTCCTGAGCCCGTCGAAGGACTCAGCCCGAACGGAAGCTTGTAACCAGTTTTCATAGCCGCCCAGCCAGCTTGCATCCCGCAAGCGCAGGTTTTCATGGCTGATGCGCTGGGAACGGGTCAACAGCGAGTAGGCAAACTGCTCGATCTCCATACCGCTGTAACGCTGCACGTTTTCAAACCACTCGGTCGAGTTGCGGGCGGCGTTCTGGATTTTCAGCACCTCGACGCTGCGACGTGCTTCATAGCCTTCCAGCACCTGCGTCATGTCATGTCCCGTGGCGAATTCATGGGCCAAGTCAATCGCATCCTCCAAGGCCAACTTGGTGCCGCTGCCGATGGAAAAGTGCGCGGTGTGGGCGGCATCACCCATCAAGACGATGGGAACGTCTTTGCCTGATATGGACACGGTATGCACCCATTTTTTGCAAATGACGCGCGGAAAACGAATCCAGATCGCCGAGCCGCGCAGATGTGTGGCGTTGCTGATGAGCGGATGGCTGTCGAGCTGCTTGGCAAACAGGCGTTCGCAAAAAGCAATGGCCTCGGACTGCTCCATCTTGTCCAAACCATGCGCTTGCCACACCGCTTCTGGGGTTTCGACGATGAACGTCGCCATTTCTTTGTCAAACTGGTAGGCGTGGGCGGCAAACCAGCCGTGCTCGGTTTGCTCGAAGGCAAAGGTGAAGGCGTCAAACTTTTTCCGCGTCCCCAGCCAGACGAAGCGGCATTGCCGGGTGTCGATATCGGGCTGGTACGCGTCGGCATAGCGGGTGCGGATGCGGCTGTTCAGGCCGTCGCAGGCGATGACCAAATCCGCGTTGTACGCGCGGCGATGGCCTGATCGTCTTGCACATCGGTCTCAAACACCAGGTTCACGCCCAGCTCCAGACAGCGATCTTGCAGGATATTCAACAGCTTTTTGCGCCCGATACCGCAAAAGCCATGGCCACCAGAGCGAACATCTCGTCTTTTGAAAAAAACTTCTATATCGTCCCAGTGGTGAAAAGACTCGCCAATCAACGCGGCACTTGTCGGGTCAGCAACTTGCAAGTTCGCCAAAGTTTGATCAGACAGCACAACGCCCCAGCCAAAGGTATCAAATGGTCGGTTGCGCTCCACCACGGTGACGACATTGGCAGGGCTTTGCTGCTTCATGAGCAAAGCAAAGTAAAGACCGGCGGGGCCACCGCCTAGACAAATAATATTCATAGTTGAATATTTTAGGTATAAACTATATTTTGTCAAACGCGAACACCGAAAGAAGTGTTGACCCGTGGTCGACTAGCGCATCGGGTATTTCAGTATTCATTTTTTGTAAAAAGTACTTAGGATTCTTACTCTGTGGACAAAAATTGCTTATGCGTAAGACTCATTACCCTAGGGTTTATCCTAGGAAAAAAAATGCTTAATGCGACTAACATGCATGCACAATAATTCACATTCAAGCTATCCCAACCATTTAATCAGGAGACCCCATGACATCTAGCTCTACTTCTCGTCGCCAAGTTTTATCTCGCAGCGCCGCCTTGATTGGTGCGGCTTCGACAGGTTTATTGGTCTCTGAACAAGCAAAAGCGCAAACAGCTAAATTACGCGTTGGTTTGATGCTGCCATACACCGGCACGTTTGCACAGCTGGGCGTGGCAATTGAAAACGGTTTCCGTTTGGCCATCAACGAGCAAGGCGGCAAACTAGGTGGTCGTGAGATTGAGTTTTTCAAGGTGGATGACGAGTCCGATCCATCCAAAGGCATTGAAAACGCCAACAAACTGGTGCAGCGCGACAAGGTGGATGTATTGGTGGGCACGGTGCACTCTGGCGTGCAAATGGGTATCCACAAAGTCGCACGCGACAGCGGTGTGTTGAGCTTGATTCCCAACGCTGGCGTGCACGCAGCAACACGCTCACAATGCGCACCCAATGTGTTTCGCACCTCGTTTACCAATTCACAACCCACACGTGCGCTGGGTCAGGCCATGATCGCTAAAGGGCACAAAAAAGCGGTGTGGATCACCTGGAAATACGCCGCGGGTGATGAGGCTTTTGAGGGTTTCAAAGAAAGCTACACAGCAGCCGGCGGCACCATCATCAAAGAACTCGGTCTGCCCTTCCCTAATGTGGAGTTTCAAGCGCTGTTGACTGAAATTGCAGCATTGAAGCCAGACGCCGTGGCTTGCTTTTTTGCGGGTGGTGGCGCAGCTAAGTTTATGAAAGACTACGCTGCGGCTGGTTTGCAAGGCAAAATCCCGCTTTATGGCTCTGGCTTTTTGACCGAAGGCGTGTTGGACGCGGCCGGCCCTGCCGCCAATGGCGTGATGACGACATTGCATTACAGCGATTCTCTTGAGACTCCGCGCAACAAAGAATTTCGCTTGAACTACGCCAAAACATTCAAGTTGCAGCCAGATGTTTACGCGGTGCAAGGTTATGACACAGGCTTGCTGTTGATTCAAGGCATGAACGCCGTCAAAGGCGACATGACTAAAAAAGTAGAGCTGTACAAAGCCTTGGAATCCGCCAAGATTGACAGCCCACGCGGCAAATGGACCATGAGCAAAGCTCACAATCCAGTGCAAGATATATACCTACGTGTGGTGGAGAACAAAGAAAACAAAGTTTTAGGTGTAGCCGCTAAGGCTTTGTCAGATTCGGGCGCTGGTTGCAAGATGTCGTAATCTAAAGCAAAACGAAAATTTAAACCTGCATTAAAAAATAGGGAGTTTTCTTCCCTACTTCTTCAATTTCGACGATTCTCACGCTCTTTATGGATTTCCCCACCTTCCTCATCCAGCTGCTGAACAGCGTGCAATACGGCTTGCTGCTGTTCATGCTGGCCGCTGGACTAACGCTGATTTTCGGCATCATGGGTGTGGTCAATCTGGCGCATGGCAGCTTTTATATGCTGGGCGCTTACTTGGCTTATTGGCTGAGCACGCTGTTTGGTAGTCTGACGCTGGCCATCATCGTTGGCATCGCTCTTGCCGTATTATTTGGTTTGGCGCTGGAATGGCTGCTGTTCAGGCATTTTTATGAACGTGACCATTTAGACCAAGTGTTGCTCACCTTCGGGTTGATCTATATTTTTGAAGAACTGCGCTCGATTCTTTGGGGCGATGATGTGCATGGCGTCACCATTCCAGAAGCGTTGAGCGCATCGATTCCGCTGACGGATAACTTGTCGTACCCCGTTTACCGGCTTTTTATGTCGGCGGTTTGCGTTGCCTTGGCATTGGGTTTGTATTGGCTGATCGCTAAAACCCGGTTAGGCATGAAGATTCGCGCAGGAGCATTCAACCGCGACATGACCGAAGCACTGGGTATCAATATCAAATTGATCCACGCCGTGGTGTTTGCCTTGGGTGTGGGTCTGGCAGCGGTGGCTGGCATGATTGCATCACCCATCTCCAGCGTGTACCCAAACATGGGTTCGCAAGTGCTGATCATGTGTTTTGTGGTGGTGGTTATTGGGGGCATTGGCTCGGTGCGCGGGGCGTTGATTTCAGCTTTATTGGTTGGTTTGGTGGATACCTTTGGCAAAGTGCTGCTGCCTTCCGTGTCTGGCATGCTGGTTTATATGCTGATGGCAGCCGTGTTGCTGTGGAAGCCTGAAGGCTTGTTCAAAGCATGAGCGCGCCAAAAGCCAACTTAGAAATACTGCCGCGCGGTGTGCAAATCGCGCTGGGCTTGGGTTTGATAGCCCTGCTCGCCTTTCCTTGGGTAGGCACGGACTTTTACACGCAGATGGTGACGCGCATGCTCATCATGGCGATATTTGCGATGAGCTTGGATTTGCTGCAAGGCGTGACGGGCTTGGTGTCTTTGGGGCATGCGGCGTATTTTGGCTTGGCAGGTTATGCCTTGGCTTTTTTAATGCCGCCGGATGCTGCAGCCAGTCTGTGGTGGACGCTGCCTGTTGCCGTTTTGGCGTCGGCGCTGGCAGCTTTGATCATTGGCTTTTTTGTGGTGCGCACACATGGCATTTACTTCATCATGGTGACGATGGCGTTTGCTCAGATGGTGTTTTTCCTGTTCTTTGACAACAAGGTGCTGGGCGGCTCCGATGGGCTGTATATCAACTTCAAACCCAGTGCGCAAGTTTTGGGTTTCACCCTGTTTGACTTGGACAACAAAATCACCTTTTACTATGTCACGCTTGCGTTTGCCTTGGCGGTCTATGCATTTTTGCGGCGCTTGCTGTGGAGTCCGCTGGGTCGCGCACTGTCTGGCATTCGCATCAACGAGCATCGCATGCGTGCCATGGGTTTCAGCACGTTTGGCTACAAACTCACGGCTTTCACCATTGCTGGTGGTTTGGCTGGGCTGGCTGGGTATTTGTGGGGCGCGCAAAGCGGCTACATCAACCCAGAACTCATGGGTTTTCACATGAGTGCGCACGCCATCATGATGGTTATTTTGGGAGGCATGGGTAACTTTGCAGGTGCATTTGTTGGTGCTTTCACCTTTGAAATGGTCTTGCATCTGTTGAAAGACTTGCCAACCGTTCCGCTATTTGGAAAAGACATCAATCTTGGCAAACATTGGCAATTGTGGATGGGAACTTTCATCGTTCTGATTGTTGTGTTTGCCCCGCGAGGTTTGATGGGTTTGGCTGAGCGCTTTTTGCAGAAGAAAGGAAACTCGAAATGACAGAGTTACCGACAGAGTTACTTTTATCTGCAAAAAACCTGACCAAGCACTTCGGTGGTTTGGCGGCTGTCAATGATGTGTCGATTGATTTGTACAGAGGCCAAATTCATGCCGTGATTGGTCCCAATGGGGCGGGGAAATCAACACTGACCAATTTGGTTTCAGGTGATTTACCGTTGACGTCTGGGAGTATCCAACTGAATGGCAAAGATGTCACAGGCTGGCATGCTGAGAAAATTTCAAGGCAAGGTTTGGGGCGGAGTTTTCAAAAAACCAATGTTTTTTTGCCGCTCAGCGTTTGGGATAATGTGCGCTTGGCAGCTCAATCGCGTGACACCCAGCAACCCTGGAATCCGCTGTTATGGCTTCAAAACACCCAAAATGCTGCGCAATCAATAGCAGCTCAGGCAATAACTGCGTCGGCTGCATCGATAATTTCACTTTGCAAACTCGAAAATCGCACACATGCCATTGCCGGCACTATCAGCCACGGCGAACAGCGTCAGCTAGAAATTGCGATGACTTTAGCAACGCAACCGCAAGTTTTGCTGCTGGACGAACCCTTGGCCGGCATGGGCGTTGCAGAAGCTGAGCGCATGATTGAATTGCTGCACACGATTAAAAAAGACCATGCCATGCTGCTGGTTGAGCATGACATGGACGCTGTATTTGCCCTGGCAGACAAGCTGACCGTGATGGTCAATGGCCAAGTCATTGCCAGTGACAGCCCTGCAGCAGTTCGTGCCAATGCCAAAGTCCAAGCGGCTTATTTGGGTGAAGAGCATGCGTGAAGTAAGTACTCAAAAACCATCACAACCAGAGCTACTCATATACGTTCAAGGTCTGAACACGCATTATGGCGCAAGTCATATTTTGCAAGGGATAGATTTTTCAGTGGCTCGCGGTGAAACTATCGGGCTGATGGGACGAAACGGCATGGGCAAAAGCACATTGCTAAAAAGCATCATGGGCTTGGTCAAACCTAGCTCAGGTTCAGTCACTGTTATGGATCAAAACATGACGGGTGCACCACCTTACAAAATTGCACAACTAGGCGTGGCGTATGTGCCAGAAGGACGTGGTATTTTCGGCAACTTGAGTGTCACTGAAAACCTGAAAATGACGGCACGTGCTGGCAAATCTGCAACAGCCAAACTGCGTGCAGAAAAGCAGCAAGATTGGGGTTACGACAGAGTTTTAGACACATTTCCCCGTTTGAAAGAACGCCTAAACCACGGTGGGCAGCAGCTATCTGGCGGTGAGCAGCAAATGCTGACCATTGGCCGCGCCTTGATGACCAACCCCGATGTGCTGATTTTGGACGAAGCGACCGAAGGCTTAGCGCCCTTGATTGCCAAAGAGATTTGGCGCATTTGCGGCGTGATTCGCGAGTCGGGCATCAGCAGTATCATTGTGGATAAAAACTGGAAGCATGTGACCCAAATCACTGACAGGAATGTGATTTTGGTGAAGGGTCAAGTTGTTTTTGCAGGAAGCTCTGAACAGCTTTTGGCGCAACCTGAAATATTGCAGCAGTATCTCGGCGTCTAAATTTTGATCAAAGTAGATTTTCGACAATTGCGCCAAACGAAATTTTTTTAAGTGTATATTTTCTGCAACAACCGCATCAAAGTTTTGCGCTCTGCTGCCGTTAATTTAGAAGCCGCATCGTTTTCAAGCTCTTTCGCCGTTTGCTCCGCATTTTTCATCAACTTAGCACCTGCATCCGACAAATGCAGCCCAACAACCCGTCCATCGCTGGGATGAGGTTTGCGCACGATCAATTCGCGTTTTTCCAAAGTATTGATCATGCCAACCAAGTTGGGCGGCAGAATATTTAACGCAGAACACAACTGACGTGAACTGATGCCAGGGTTGTGCGTGATCAACGACAAAACCGAAAAATCGACTGGTCGTAAATCGTATACAGCCATTCTCTTTAAAAACAGCTCAATGATGACCAGCGCGGCTCGACGGGCGTTGTACCCGAGTAGGGTTTCAAGGTAACTTGTATCGATTTTTTCCACGCTGGTAATGAACTTTCTGTAATGTACTTTCTGTAAAGTACTTTCTTTAAATATCAGGAGTCAACCGTAAAACCAATACGCTTGATCAGCGGACCCCAGCGCTCAAACTCAACTTGCGAGCTCTTCAATTGCTCGGCTATTGTTCCTGCAAATGGAATCAAACCGACGACTGTGAAAGAATCTTGAACAGCCTTGTCTTTGACGGCGGCATTGATAGCGGCATTGGCAGCGGCAACCACGTTGGCAGGTGTTTTAGCCGGCGCGTAAAAACCAAACCATTCTTCGACATTCAGCTCGGGGAATCCTTGCTCGGCAAATGTAGCGACTTCTGGCACAAAAGGTGAACGCGTTTTTCCTGAGGTTGCCAGAATACGCATCTTCCCGGCTTTGTGGTTGGCCAAAAAGTCACCGTGCGGGGTCACCATCGCAGCAATTTGGCCACCCACCACGTCGGTCACGCCGGGAACCGAACCACGGTAAGGGATGTGTTTCAAGTCCACATTGTTGTTCAGACCCAAAAGCGCACCAATGAAATGGGGTGTTGATCCTGCGGCTGGTGAGCCATAACTGGCTTTGTCTGGATTGGCCTTCGCCCAAGCCAAGAAATCCTTCACATTTTTAACAGTCTCAGGCACCATAGGACCCACCGCCAAACCGTGGTGAATCATCGAAGCCGTGCTGATGGGCTGAAAATCTTCAAACGGTTTGTACTGCAAATTTTTGAAAATATGCGGGTACAGTGAAATGGCTGAGAAGGGCGTCATGGCAATCACTGAGCCGTCGGTCGGTGCTGATTTGAGCAAATTCAAGGCAATTTGACCACCTGCACCTGGCTTGCTGTCTATCACGCCAGCATTTTTGGTGTAACTTGAGCCACCAAATTTATCTGCCACGCGACGCGCGCAAATATCGCCAGCACTGCCTGGCGGGAAGCCATAGAGCGCTTTGATCTGCTCAAACGGCATGGCAGATTGCGCAAATGCGCTTGGGTTGAGTGCAGCAGCAATCGCTGCACCAATACTGGCTTGGGTAAATAAACGCCTATCCATCACGAGTCTCCTTTAATAAAAATCAAACAAAATCTTAACTGCATACGCTATCTTTAGCATCAGGGTTTTAGCAAGGGTGACGCGGTATCGTCATACAGGGATGCGACCAAAGCAGCGCGCTCTTTCAACACTGCACGTTGGTTGATACTGCCTTTGTCGGTGATCTCACCTTTGTCAATACTTGGCGGTTCTGTAAGCACGACTGCTCGCGCAACTCTGCTGGCTGAACCGGTGGCGGTTTTGGCTAATTCTGTGATGACTTTTGCCATGACTTGCTGCATGGGCGGATGCATAGCAATATCAGCCATCGTCGCGCTATCAGCCAGACCAAATGCTTTCCTGCAGGGAATAAGTGCGGGAATAATCAATGCACCGACCTCTTTTTCGTTCAATCCTGTGATGACCACGTCCTGAATATACGGTGCGCCAGCAGCAATGATTTTTGCCCGCATCGGTCCCACGCTGACAAATGTTCCTGTCGATAATTTGAAATCTTCTGCAATGCGGCCATCAAACTTCAACCCTTTGTGATGGTCCGATTCGTCGATCCATTTCACAGCATCGCCGGTGCAAAAGTAGCCATCTTCGTCAAAACTCTCTTTGGTTGCGTCGTCGTTGCGCCAGTAGCCTGACGTGATGTTGGGGCCTTTGTAGCGAACTTCCATTTTGTCGCCACTGGGTACGAGTTTCAAGCTGATGCCAGGAGCGGGCAAACCCAGATCACCGGCCTTCACGTTCGGACTGGTCACAAAAATGGCAAATGGCGCACTTTCAGTCATGCCTAAACCGGTGGTCATCACGATGCGTTCGCCAATTTCCTTTTCGGCGCTTTCAAACAAACTGTCCCAAATCGGTTGCGCCAAAGATGCCCCCGCATAAAAAAACATTCTGCAGCGCGAAAGCAATGATTTGCGCAACTGTCTGCCGTCTTCATCATCGGCTTTCATGGCGGCGGCCACATACTCAAATCCAGTGGGGACATTCAAGTACATCGTCGGTGAAATCTCACGCAGATTTCTTAAGGTCTCGCCAATCAGCGCAGGCACGGGCTTGCCATCATCAATGTACATGGTGCCGCCATGGTGCAATACCAAATTGAAATCATGGTTGCCGCCGAAAGTGTGGTTCCAAGGTGTCCAATCGACCAACACCAGCGGATCTTCCGCCATCGCCGGTATGGATTGGCTGATTTGCTGGACATTCGCGCAAATCATTTTTTGCGTATTGATCACGCCTTTGGGCAATTTGGTTGAGCCGCTGGTGAAGAGAAATTTGACGATCGTATCTGGCCCTGTGGCTTGCATGGCATGGCTGACACGATCACTTGCTGTGTTAGCATATAACCCCTCAAAATTAATAATTTTTTTGGCTATAGCCGGCGTATTTATTGACTGTGATGCTATATTATTTGCAGCAATTACGGTGTCTGATTGAACGACAATGTTGATCGCCTTGCTGTATTTCTCCCAGTCACTGGCGTAAACAAAACCTGGCGTGATGGTTGCAAAAATATGCTTCAACTTTTCAAAGTCCTGGCTCAACAAACTGTAAGCGGTTGAGACGCTGCAATACGGAATACCCACTGTCATGGCGCCTACGGCGATGAGGGCATGTTCTAGGCTGTTTTCACTCAAAATCGCCACTGGTCGGTCAACACTCAAACCCATGTCTAAGAATGACTGTCCAATGCGCTGCGCTTTGTCCCATGCTTCTGCATAGCTCACGTGTACCCATTCTTTGGTGACAGCGTCTCTGCGTGCCATCCATGTGCGGTCTGGGCGGTGTTTTGCCCAATGTTCGAGTCTATCTGTGAGTCTGATGCCGTAAGGATCTAAGGCATTTTCAGCTTGCAGGAAAGTCGCATCGCCTGATGTAGAAACAATGGCACGCGTGACGCCGTATTTGAATTCGCGGTATTTGGGTAAGGTATCGATAGTGGCCGTGGCAGTTGTCATAAATAGTCAGTGAATACCGTCTCAGTTTATTTTGCTTGCACTTTGGCAGCTTTGCCATCCAAAAACGCTTTTACCCGTGCTTTCGCTTCAGGGGCACTTTGCGCAATGGCCGCCATCATGGATTCGGTGAAAAAGCCATGGTCTGCGTTTTGCTCAGCGATTCGGGGCAGCGCATGCATCAACGCATAATTTGTCAACGGCGCATTTTGTGCAATGCGTTTTGCCAACTCTAAAGCTTTTTCAAAAGCTTGGCCTTTGGGCACTAAATATTGTGCCAAGCCCACTTTTTCGCCCTCTACGGCGCTGTAAACACGCCCCGTGAACATCATGTCTGCCATGCGCGATGCGCCAATCAGTTTTGGAATCCGCACTGAGCCACCACCACCTACAAAAATGCCGCGACTTCCTTCTGGTAAGGCGTAAAAAGTAGACTCATCTGCCACGCGAATGTGGCAACTGCTGGCCAACTCTAAACCACCACCCACCACGGCACCATGCAAAGCGGCAACAACAGGAACTGGGCCAGCTTCAACACGATCCAGCGCCACGGTCCAAGAGCGTGAATGCATCAAGCCCTGCCCTGCATCACGTTCTTGCAGCTCGCTCAAATCCAAGCCTGCGCAAAAATGATCGCCCTCGCCGGCTATCACAGCTGCACGAACATGGCTAGGCATCGTTTCAAACACAGTACGTAGATCTGCCATCAAAGCATCGTTGATCGCATTTCGTTTGGTGGGGCGAGTCAGGCGAATCACAGCAACTTCTTGTGCGTCTCCAGTGAACTCTAAAGAGATTAAATTTGAATTTGCTTTATTCTTTGTCATGGTTTAACTTGCAGTTGTGTTTGGCTTTGATTTCTTGCATAATTGAATTATGGTTATATTTGATAACTATTTCAAGCCAATTTCCAGCCAATTTATTAGTGTTTACCCTAGGCAAAGCTTTCACAGGAGTATTTCATGGATCATAAAAACCTCATCGCTATTGACATCCACACCCACGCTGAAGTCAGCTGCTGGAACCCCTTTGATAACTACGGCGAAGAGTACGACAAAGCTGCTGACAAGTACTTCAAAAACGGCAAGCGCCCCACCATTGCCGAAACCATTGCCTATTACCGTGAACGCAAAATTGGACTGGTCATGTTCACCGTCGATGCCGAATCCAAAATGGGGCGTCGCCGTATCCCCAATGAGGAAATCGCCGAAGCCGCGAAGAACAATTCAGACATGATGATGGCCTTTGGCAGCATAGACCCGCACAAAGGCAAGATGGGCGCGCGCGAGGCACGGCGTTTGATTGAAGAATTTGGTGTCAAAGGCTTCAAATTCCACCCCACCGTGCAGGGCTACCACCCGTACGACCGCATGGCTTGGCCGATTTATGAAGTCATTGCCGAGTACAAACTTCCCGCCATTTTCCACACCGGCCACAGCGGTATTGGCAGCGGCATGCGCTGCGGCGGTGGGCTGCGTCTGGAATATAGCAACCCGATGCATTTGGACGATGTCGCGATTGACTTCCCCGACATGCAAATTGTCATGGCACACCCCAGCTTCCCGTGGCAGGATGAGGCACTGAGCGTGGCGACCCACAAGCCCAACGTCTGGATTGACCTGTCTGGCTGGAGCCCTAAATACTTCCCCAAACAGCTGGTGCAATACGCCAACACACTCTTGAAAGACCGCATCTTGTTTGGATCTGACTACCCGCTCATCACGCCAGACCGCTGGATGAAAGACTTTGAAGAAGCGGGTTTCAAGCCCGAAGTCATGCCAGGCATTTTGAAAGACAACGCAGTTCGCTTACTTGGATTGAAATAATTTTTGCAAGCGCTTTATCCAATCATCAACTAAAGGTATGATGATTGGATGACGACAATAAATCCTCAAAATTCTGCAAAATCAAACTGCACAGTTGGTTTGATCGGCCTAGGCGCCATGGGCAACGGTATGGCGCAATCACTGCGTCGTGCGGGCTATTCGCCTTACGTCTTTGATCTTCGCTCCGAAATAGCGGTAACATTTGCGAAAGATGGCGGCACAGCTTGCGCAACTTCGAATGAGCTTGGCAGTTCTTGCGATGTCATCGTTTGCGTGGTTGTCAATGCAGCGCAAACAGAATCTGTTTTATTCGGCACAGTTGGTTGCGCCGCTTCCATGAAACCGGGCAGCGTGTTTGTGATGTGCTCCACGGTTGACCCGAATTGGTCGGTCGCACTCGAAGCCCGATTGGCCTCATTGGGCATTCTCTACATTGATGCCCCCATCTCAGGTGGCGCAGCCAAAGCCGCAAGCGGACAAATGACCATGATGACCGCCGGCAAACCTGAAGCCTATGCCATAGCCGAGCCTTTTTTGAACGCCATGGCTGCCAAAGTTTACAAACTCGGCGATTCTGCAGGTGCAGGCAGCAAGGTCAAAATCATCAACCAACTACTCGCTGGCGTGCATATCGCAGCCGCAGCGGAAGCCATGGCTTTGGGCCTGCGCGAGGGTGTCGATCCTGACGCTTTGTATGAAGTCATCACCCACAGCGCGGGCAACAGCTGGATGTTTGAAAACCGCATGGCGCACGTGCTCGCGGCAGATTACACGCCTTTGTCTGCGGTTGATATTTTCGTCAAAGACTTGGGTATTGTTTTAGACATGGCGCGTGCTACTAAATTCCCACTGCCACTGTCAAGTACCGCGCACCAAATGTTCATGCAAGCATCTACCGCTGGTTTTGCCAAGGAAGATGACAGCGCTGTGATCAAAATCTTCCCAGGTATTGAACTGCCCAAGAAAAAGTAACTTCAAATTCGGAGACAACATGCATATTTTGATCACTGGCGGTGCAGGTTTTGTAGGCGTTCGGCTCGCAGGTACTTTATTAACGCAGGGCACTTTAGCTTTGAATGGTGCTGCACCGCAAAGCATTCAATCGATCACCTTGGCCGATAGAGTTGCGCCTCCTGCTGATTTGCTGGCTGATGCCAGAGTTGTGTCGCAAGTGGGTGATTTGAACGACTTGCTCGCTCAGCGCAAATTGCCCTCAGCCAACACCAACCTCGTTTTCCACCTAGCCGCCGCCGTCAGTGGTGAATGCGAAGCTGATTTTGACTTGGGCATGCGCAGCAATTACGAAGCGACGCGTTCTTTGCTGGAAGCTTGCCGAGCCTTAAAAACCAAACCAACGTTTGTATTCGCCAGCTCATTGGCCGTGTTTGGCAAAGTCCCCGGTTTTCCCATGCCTGAACTGATTGAAGACGACACCTTGCCGACCCCACAAAGCAGCTACGGCACACAAAAATTGATTGGCGAAAATTTAGTAGCAGATTTTGGTCGCAAAGGCTTCATCACAGCGCGCAGCGTTCGTTTGATGACCGTCAGCGTGCGCGCTGGTAAGCCCAATGGCGCCGCTTCTGGCTTTTTAAGTGGCATGATTCGCGAGCCGCTGGCTGGCCTCAAAGCCGCCTGCCCTGTACCGGCAGCTACTTTGATCGCATTGTCTTCCCCAGCCCGCACCGTAGAAGGCATCATCCGCGCGGCTGAAGTCACCAGCGAAGCGTGGGGGCCTTTAAAAGCTGTGAACTTACCTGCTCTGTGCACCAGCGTGGGCGATATGGCGGCGGCGCTTGAACGTGTCGCAGGCAAAGCGGCAACTGACTTGCTCGACTGGACACCCGACCCAGACATTTTGAAATTGGTAGAAACCTGGCCTGGCGTCGTGTCATCCGCCCGCGCCAGCAAGCTCGGCCTGCAAGCTGATACCGACTATGAAGTCATCATTCGCGACTACATTCGCGAAAATCCAGAAGCGATCAAACTCACAATCAATCCATGAGCAAGATTCTGCTGGGCTGCATTGCCGACGATTTAACAGGCGCCACCGACCTGGCCAACAACCTCGTGCGCGCAGGCATGCGGGTGGTGCAAACCAACGGCGTCCCAACCCAAGCGTTGACGACTGAGGTCGATGCGGTTGTCATTGCTTTGAAAACGCGCACCATCGCACCTTTAGATGCCATTGCCCAGTCTCTAGCTGCTCTAAATTGGCTACAGCAAGCAGGTAGCCGGCAAATATACTTCAAGTATTGCTCTACATTTGATAGCTGGTACGGTGCAAATGATGACGCGAAACGTGGCAACATCGGCCCTGTGACAGAGGCTCTGATGGACGCCATGGACGTGGATTTCACCATCGCCACGCCTGCCTTTCCAGATAATGGACGCACCGTCTTCAAAGGCCACTTGTTTGTGGGTGATGTGCTGCTGTCCGAATCCAGCATGAAAAACCACCCGCTCACGCCGATGTTGGATGCCAATCTGGTCAGCGTGATGCAAGCGCAGTGCCAACGCAAAGTCGGGCTAATTGACTACCGCACTGTTGCAGCGGGCGCTGAGGCTGTGCGCACCCGTATTGCCGAGCTGCGCACGCAAGGCGTTGGTATCGCCATTGTTGATGCCATCTCCAACGAAGATTTGATGCGCCTCGGCTCTGCGCTGGCAAACCTGCCGCTGGTAACGGCCGGTTCAGGCGTGGCAATTGGCTTGCCGCAGAATTTTGGCATCCAAGCCACTGGCGAGTCAGCAGCACAGGCCGCTGCCCTGCCTGCTGCCACAGGCTGGCAAGCCGTCGTTTCTGGCAGCTGCTCGCAGGCAACCAATGGGCAGGTTGCGGTTTGGGTTGCTAGTGGCCAGCCGCACAGAGCCTTGAATTTAGCCGCCGTGCTGGGGAGCGATGCCCAAAGCCAAGCAGAAGTGCAAAGCGTTCTTTCGTGGGCTAAAACACTGCTGCCACAAAGCCCGGTATTGATCTACTCTACGGCAGATGCTGAATCCGTCAAAACCACCCAAACCGCGCTGGGCAGTGACGCCACAGGTGCTCGGGTTGAACAGGCGCTGAGCGCGATTGCCAAAGGCTTGGTTGAACTCGGCGTGCAACAACTGGTGGTGGCAGGTGGAGAAACCTCGGGTGCTTGCGTCTTGGCATTAGGTGTTGAGCAGATGCAAATCGGCCCCCAAATCGACCCCGGTGTGCCTTGGTGCTATGGGTTGAGTTCTAAGGCGGGAGAGGCAGACGTCAACATCCATCTCACACTCAAATCAGGAAATTTCGGAAGTCCTGATTTCTTTAGCAAAGCGTTCAAACTGCTGCAGTGACCGCTTGTCTGCTGAGCGCCAGCAATCAGTATCCATCAATATCCGTCAATATTTATCAATTTCTGAGTTTTACAGTTTCCTAGAAAGCCCCTATGCCGAAATTCGCCGCCAATTTATCCATGATGTACGTTGAATTGCCGTTTTTAGACCGTTTTGAAGCTGCGGCCAAAGACAGTTTCAAAGCGGTGGAATACTTGTTTCCTTATGCTTTTGAGGCCAAAGAGCTGGCTGCAAGACTGAAAAACAATGGTTTGCAGCAAGTTTTGTTCAACCTGCCACCCGGCGGTATGGACGCCGCATCGATAGACGCCGCTTGGAACGGTGGCACACGCGGCATTGCCTGCATTGCGGGGCGCGAGGCGGAATTTGCAGCCGGTGCTGACTTGGCACTGCGCTATGCCGAAGCCTTGGATTGCCCCAGATTGCACATGATGGCGGGTTTGGTTCCCGCTGGTAAAAACAAGGAAAATGTGCATGAAACCTATATCAACAATGCCAAAGCTGCTAGCCAATGGGTAGCAAAACAAGGCATCAACCTGCTGCTAGAACCCATCAACACCCGCGACATCCCTGGTTTTTTCTTAAACCGCCAAGACGAAGCGCATGCCCTGATTGCAGAAATTGGACAGCCCAACATCAAAGTACAAATGGACTTGTACCACTGCCAAATCGTAGAAGGCGACGTCGCCATGAAAATTCGCCAATACATGCCAACGGGCAATGTAGGCCATTTTCAAATTGCAGGCGTGCCAGAGCGGCAAGAGCCTGATGTGGGTGAAATGAACTACCCTTACCTGTTCGATCTGATCGACAGCTTGGGCTACGAAGGCTGGATCGGCTGTGAATACAAGCCGAAATTGGGCGGACAGCCGAACGGCACATCCAGCGGGCTGGGCTGGTTGAAACCGTATTTATAAAACCTATTACGCGTAATCACTCACCGGTACACAGCTGCAAAACAGGTTGCGGTCGCCATAGACGTTGTCAACACGTCCAACAGGTGCCCAGTATTTGTTTTGCTTGAGTTTTTGCAGCGGATACGCACCCACTTCGCGACTGTACGGACGGCTCCACTCCCCAGACAGCAAACTATCCGCTGTATGCGGTGCATGTTTCAGCGGGTTGTTGTCTTGCGGCCAAGCACCACTTTCAATTTTTGCAATCTCACCACGTATGGCGATCATCGCGTTGATGAATCGGTCCAGCTCGTACAGCGTCTCGCTCTCGGTTGGCTCGACCATCAGCGTGCCTGCGACCGGGAAACTTAATGTTGGGGCGTGGAAGCCGTAGTCGATCAAACGCTTGGCGACGTCTTCAGCAGAGATACCACTCGCACCGCCCGTGGTGTCCTTCAGCGGACGCAAGTCCAAAATGCACTCATGCGCCACGTAACCCTCCTCGCTGGCGTACAGCGTGGGGAAATGGTCTTTCAGACGCGCACTGATGTAGTTGGCGCTCAAAATGGCGATTTCGGTCGCGTCTTTCAAGCCCTCAGCGCCCATCATGCGGCAGTACATCCAGCTGATAGGCAGCACGGCGGCGTTGCCAAGCGGTGCGGCTGAAATTGCACCAACCTTGAAATTCCGTTCGGATTGAGCCTGTCGAAACCCTTCGACAAGTTCAGGGCGAACGGAAAAATTTGCGACCTCAGAAGTATGATGCCCCGGCAAATACGGCACCAGATCAGCCACCACACAGACAGGGCCAACACCCGGGCCGCCACCGCCATGCGGGATGCAGAAGGTTTTATGCAAATTCAAGTGGCTCACATCGCCGCCAAACTCGCCCGGCGCGGCTGTGCCGACCAAGGCGTTCATGTTCGCGCCATCGACATAAACGCGGCCACCATAGCTGTGCACCATGGCGCAGAGTTCTTTGACGCTGGTCTCAAACACACCGTGGGTACTCGGGTAGGTGATCATCACGCAGGCCAGATGGGCAGCGTGCTGCTCGCATTTGGCTTTTAAATCGACCATGTCGACATTGCCTTTGGCGTCGCAAGCGGTGACCACCACCGTCATGCCCACCATTTGGGCGCTGGCGGGGTTGGTGCCGTGCGCGCTACTGGGAATCAGGCAGATATTGCGGTGGCCTTGACCATTCGCTTCAAAAAACGCTTTGATGACCAGCAAACCGGCGTATTCACCCTGCGAACCAGCATTGGGCTGCAGGCTGATACCGGCATAGCCCGTGGCCTGGCACAGCCAGGCGCGCAACTGCTCGTCCAGCTCGGCATAACCCTGCAACTGGTCTTGCGGGGCAAACGGGTGAATATTGGCAAACTCGGGCCAGGTGATGGGGATCATCTCGCTGGTGGCGTTGAGCTTCATGGTGCAGCTGCCCAGCGGGATCATGCTGCGATCAAGCGCCAAATCTTTGTCGCTCAGCGCGCGGATGTAGCGCAGCATGGCGGTCTCACTGTGGTGGGTGTTGAAGACGGGATGCGTCAAAAACGGGCTGGTGCGGCGCAACTCGGCGGGGATCAGTGGTTCTATGCCATTTTCAAAGCGTGCCCACATCTCCGTTCGGACTGAGCTTGTCGAAGTCTCTGCAAACCCTTCGACAGGCTCAGGGCGAACGGATGCAAAGATGCTCCACAGCAATTCAACATCATCTCGCGTCGTGGTTTCGTCCAATGATATACAAATATAGTCTTCAAAGTAAACTCGCACGTTAGCCGACGCATTGACTGCCTTTGATGCTATTAATTGTGTAGCGCCATCAGTTTTAAGGGTAACGGTGTCAAACGCTGATTCACTGGTGGGCGTGAAGCCCAAGGCCTGCAAACCACGCGCCAAAATCGCGGTGTATGCCGCAACACGCTGTGCAATGCGGGTCAAACCCTGCGGGCCATGGTAGACCGCGTACATGCTGGCGATCACTGCGGGCAGCACCTGCGCGGTGCAAATGTTGGAGGTGGCTTTTTCGCGGCGGATGTGCTGCTCGCGCGTTTGCAGCGCCAAGCGCAAGGCGGGGTTGCCGTGCACGTCCACACTCACGCCCACAAGACGGCCCGGCATGGAGCGTTTGAATTCGTCACGGCACGCCAGATAGGCCGCGTGTGGGCCACCGGCACCCAGCGGCATGCCAAAGCGCTGTGTGCTGCCGACGACGATGTCGGC
>JAYUCJ010000158.1:0-8643 GCA_043740415.1 Polaromonas sp.
TTAAATCAATTCAAAACCAACAACCAAAATGTCAATTTAATGCAAAATACAACCGAGATCCAAAATCTCTAAACTGTCCGTGGAATCGGGGCAAGTCCAACTCCAGAAACCTGGCGCAGCACGGCATCTGGGCCGCTGCCCGCAGGAAACGCCGTGACAATGGTGACCGGCTTGGTCGGGAAGTTAGCTTGTTGGGCTAGGGCTGGGAACCACATGGCGGCAGTGGCAAGAACGATAGAGGTAGATTTTAGAAATTTCAAAGTTTTCTCCTTGGGGGTAAATTTGGTAAAAAAATAGTTAGTCGATGATTTTGTTATGCATCCAGCATGAAGCCATCAAAAAAAGCAGCCAACGCGCCAGTTGCTTCAAGAGGCAGAATTTGAGCGATGTACTGGTCGGGACGTACGATTACTAAGCAGCCGTTCTGGCGGTCGATTTGGCGCAAGTTATAGATGTTTTGACTGTCATCAGCCATTGCGCAAAATGCTTTTTCATAATCATGCAACGCGTAACGGCCTTTGATTGGGAACAGCAGCTCTGGCATAGCTGTGATAGCCAATTCATGGTGGCTTTGCTGAAACACGGCGCGCACATCAAAGACAGCGTCAACATCCACGCCTGCCGGGGTGTAACGCTTGAGCGGAGATTGCGGCGATTCAATGAGGTAGCTGCACAGCTTTGCTATGGGCGACGTTGGCTCTGCTTTATCACTCTGCCCCGCAAAAGCGATCAAACGCCAGCGGCCGTCCGCAGCCAGCGCCTCGCCCAACTGCATCAGCTTGCCGTCGCCCATGCGGACGACGGGTGTGGAGTGAAAACGTGTGCCAATGACGAGTCCTTGTGCCAAGTGCTGGTGCGTGGACTGTCCTGTCAGCAGTGCTGGCTGGTAGCGCGTCGCCGTGCCGGCGGTATAGCGGCCATGCTGCACGAAGTAACGCTGTACATCGCCGCCGGCTTGCGTCAGTGGGTTGCTCAACATCGCCGCCCATTCACGGTCGAAGTCGATCAATTCTTTGGCAACAGCTTGCCGCTCGGCCGAATAGGTATGCAGCAGGTTGGCGGGGCTGCGCCCTTGCAAGACTGCCGCCAGCTTCCAGCCCAAGTTGAACGCATCTTGCATAGAGACGTTCATGCCCTGCCCCGCCTTCGGGCTGTGTGTGTGGCAGGCGTCACCCGCGATGAAGATATGCGGCAAACGCGTTGCTACTTCTTCAGCTTGAAGGTCATCAAATCGGTCGGTCAGCCGCTGGCCAATTTCATAGACCGACCACCAGGCTACTTCTTTAATATCCAAGGTGTAGGGGTGGAAGATTCGTTTGGCGGCAGCAATCAACTGCTCTATAGTGATATTGCGAGCCGCCACACGCTCATTGACCGCAAGTTTGTCAAGTTCCACATAGATGCGTACGAGATACCCGCCTTCGCGCGGGATGAGCACGACGCTGCCTTCGTCAGCAGACTGGATCAGCGCCTTAAAACGGATATCCGGAAAGTCGGTGACCACCAGCACGTCCATCACACCCCAGGCATGGTTGGCAGAGTCGCCCTTCAGGGCGAGACCTATGGACTGGCGCACAGCACTGCGCGCGCCATCGCAGCCCACCACGTAGCGAGCGCGTATTGTTTCTACCGAACCACTCTGTCCATCGCCTTGGTTTTCAAACTGCACTGTCACTGGGTATGGGTTTGACATGTCAGTGTCGCGTTCAAGCTTCGCAAGGCGTCGGCTATAGTGCGGCACTAGGCGTGATGCCGACTTTTGCATGAGCTCAAGATAAAAGTCGTGCACGCGTGCCTGGTTCAAAATCACATGCGGCATGTGAGACAAGCCATCCTCTACATCTTGCACGCGCCCGCTACGCGCTATGCGGCTGCGGTCAGCATCGTCAGGTTTCCAAAAGGTCGTCTCGTTGACCCAATAAGACTCTTTCAACACGCGGTCAGCAAAGCCAAAAGCTTCAAACATTTCCATCGTCCGACAGGCGACGCCGTCAGCTTGGCCTAGCTGCAACGGGCTGGATTTCTGCTCAACGATCACGGTGCGGATGTCCGGAAAGGCTGCCAATTGGGCGGCCAGAGTCAGCCCGGCTGGGCCGCAGCCCACAATCAGGACATCGGCCTCGGCAGGCAGCGCGCTTTCTGCAGTGCCTTCACTGATCGGCGCCGAAGCTGAGAACGCAGCATCCAAAAGCCCGGGTTCACCAGCGCGAAATCCATTGAGGTGATATTGCATTTTTTGTCTCTTCCTATCTCTGTCGTTTTAGGTGCAGTGACTGTCGCAGCTCCAGACTATTTCGTCAAAGCCATATTTATAATATTTAGTATATTGTTTTGATATAGTTGGATACACTTCAGCCATGGCAAAACTTGATCTGGATTGGCTCTGCGTTTTCGTTGAAATCTACAAAACACAAAGCGTCTCGCGCGCTGCACAGGCACTCGGCATGGAGCAGGCCAGCGCCAGCATTGTGCTGAACAAGCTGCGCCGGCATTTTGACGACCCTCTTTTTTGCCGCACATCGTCCGGCATGGAGCCAACACCACGCGCGCAGACCATCTATCCCGATTTGCTGGAGGCACTTGCACGGATTGAAAAGGCACGCGGAACCAGTGGTATTTTCTTGCCTCAACAGACCACACGCGAATTCCGAATCTGCATGACCGACATCAGCGAAATTGTGTTGCTGCCACGGCTCATCAACCACCTGCAAACCATAGCGCCTGGCCTCGTCATCGCCGGTGAAAAGATTTCCCCGGACAGCCGTCGCAGGTTGGAGTCCGGTGACGTCGACCTGGCCGTGGGTTTCACCCCCGATCTGGAGGCAGGTTTTTACCAGCAGGCCCTGTTTGCGCAAGACTTTGTCTGCCTCGCATCCGGCGACCACCCGCGCATTGGCGCAACACTCACGCTCAAGGCGTTTTTGACCGAGGGACACATCCAGGTCATCGCTTCAGGTACAGGCCATTCTATTGTGGACAAGGTATTGGCGCAAAACAAAGTGGAACGCCGAATCGTGCTGCGCGTGCCCAGCTTTCTGGGCGTGGCCCGCATCGTGGCCCAAACCGAGTTTTTGGTGATCGTGCCTCGGCAGCTTGGCATGGCGCTGGCGCAACAGGAGCGCGTAAAGGTGCTAGAGCCGCCCTTCGCTTTACCCAGCTACAAAGTTAAACAGCATTGGCACGAACGCTACAACCTAGACGCGGCCAACATCTGGTTGCGTAAAACCATGGTAGACCTTTTTTCCGGCAAGGGGCTGGACGTCTGACTTTTATTGGGAATTTGAATTACTTTTTAGCCTATGGCGATGCAGCTGACTATGAAACCAAGTATGGGGAGTATCGGGTTGGGCTGGGAAAGGTGAACTAAAAGTAGGGGAAAGGAAGGCAATAAGATGAAAGAGGCTTATGGTGAATATTTACTCTTTTGTTTTAAAAAAATAAGCGGCAAAATACTATTGTGTTCTGAAAGAATCCACTCTGTGAAGGATCCACACAATGAACTCAGTAAATAAATTGCTCATCGTCTGTTACAGCATCTTGACGGTGTTAATGATCAATTTAGCGTTATATGCTTGCAGCAAAGAGGATGTCGATCAGATGATCAAATCGATATCACAACCTTTGATCATTGCCCCCATAAAAACTACCACGACAATCCACACCAACTTGGGGCTATTAGTTTTGAAAGCAGTTTGGAAACAGCCAGCAGGTAAGCATTTCAGTATTTAAGAAAATTAATATGCAAAGAGGTGAAGACTACTGAGAAACTAAAAATGTAATAAATTTGGAGAAATCAAATGACACAAACCGTTAGAACACTCATCGTCACGGATGCCAGTGGTGGTTTCCTTCCCTGGAAAACGCAAACTGCCGCTGATGCTCGTAATACATCGATTTCACGCGCTTTTCATCTGGGTGAATTTTTGCGCGTCCTGACCACTACAACTTGGCTAGGTTTCAATTTGGAGATCACGCGAGCGCATCGCATGCTTCCTGGTACGTTGACTGAAGCAGCTATCAAAACCCGAACGGGTGCGGATGTGGTCGGATTTCGTTTCAACCAATCCTTTACGGTTGCGGGCGTCACGCACGCTTTGGCGGATTACGATATGGTCTTGTTCTTCGCCATTGAAAACGGCGAACCCAATAGCGCCTTGCAGCCTGAGGCAGACGCGATTGCCCAGTTCATGGCCAGTGGCGGCGGGTTTTTCGCGACTGGCGATCACGCCAACCTTGGTTCACCCTTATGTGGCATCGTCCCCCGCGTTCGCAGCATGCGCCGTTGGTGGTCGGGTACACCACCAGCCGGCTTGAACCAAGCGCCAGATCCGTTAAGCGCAGACCGCATTGATACCACGCGCGTTGGTGCAGATGGTGTGGGTCAATTCGAAGACCAATCCGATGAGATTGCACAACAAATTAGCCCAACCATGTACTATGCGGGTTTTGCTTCGCGCTATGGCTTTCCCGCCATCAAGCGACTGCCGCATCCCTTGTTATGTTCGCCGCAAGGCGTCGTGCGCTTCTTGCCTGACCACATGCATGAGGGTATGTGCGACATACCCAGCAACCCAGGCAGTCGAAATTTCACGTTGAATGGCGTCACTGAGCGTGAATACCCTGACTACACACCGACAGGTGGCACTTCTGAGCCTCTAGCGCCAGAAATTGTCGCTTATGGCACCGTCATTGCTGGTACAACCTCCCCTGCGTTGGATTCAGCACACACAGGCGGTGTTGCGCCAGCGACAGGCCGCACGTTTGGCGTGATTGGCGCATGGGATGGGCACCGCGTCGGCAAAGGCCGTGTCGTGGTGGACTCCACCTGGCATCATTTCTTTGACATCAATTTAACTGGGGATCGTTTCTTAGAAGACGACGCTTTACCTGCAATACACGACCAAAAACAGCATGGGTTTTATGTGTTGGATGGTGTTGGTAACCGCGTGCCAACAGCCGAGTACCAAATGATCATGTGGTATTACCGAAATATCGTTTATTGGTTGATTCCCGCCCATCGCAGTGCGGATATCTGGTGGCACACACTGCTCGAAGCGGTTCAGCGACCTCGCTTGTTTGAAGAAACTGCTACCCTACGGAATTTTGATAAATTTCATGTACGCGACTACCTTTTGTGGGGGCAACTCGCCGAGCAATACCTCTCGCAAGCGCGCGGGCATTGTGCAAGTTATCTCGTTCATATTTATATCTACAAAGAAAAAATCCCTTGGTACGAATGGATTCAACGTTTCATCGACGTGTGGTCACCACATGAAAAAATCGATGTGCGTGACATTACACGTGAGCAGCAGCGCCTAGGCATCCAAGGGCTTGGCATACAGCCAGAGACAGCCGCAACCGTGGGTTTGGGCGCAGCCTTGATCACAGCAGCCATTGTGCGTAATAAATTAGGCGAACAACTGCATGACGAACGCGCAAACGCAAAGGCAGGCGAGATGATGCGCGAGCTCATGCCGCAAGTGTTGACCCATGCGGTAACCCAATATGCCGAAGAACTCGATCGCGCCGCAAAAACGCAGGTGCAGCTGAGCGAGGTTCTTCGCAAACAGCTGGGAACTCAATGAACGCGTGAGTTTAGAATGAATAAAAGCCGCCCGTTCTGATGAATTGGCGGCTTTTTGATATCCAAACCCGTTTATTTCTTCACCGGCGGTAAATCCGTACAACTCCCATGCGCCACTTCCGCCGCCATGCCGATACTCTCCCCGAGTGTTGGATGCGGATGAATGGTTTTGCCGATATCTACGGCGTCTGCACCCATTTCAATCGCCAAGGCGATCTCGCCAATCATGTCACCCGCATGGGTGCCGACCATGCCGCCACCCAAGATTTTGCCGTGGCCGTGGGCTTCGGGTGAGTCGTCAAACAGCAGTTTGGTAACGCCTTCGTCGCGGCCATTGGCAATAGCGCGGCCAGAGGCTGTCCATGGGAACAAGCCTTTTTTAACCTTGATGCCTTTGGCTTTGGCTTCGTCTTCTGTGAGACCAACCCATGCTACTTCGGGGTCTGTGTAGGCGACGCTTGGAATCACGCGGGCGTTGAACGCGGAGGCTGCCAGCTCTTTGTTGCCTTGCAGTTCGCCGGCGATGACTTCAGCCGCCACATGCGCCTCATGCACGGCTTTGTGCGCCAGCATGGGTTGGCCGACGATGTCACCAATCGCGAAAATATTGGGCACATTGGTACGCATTTGGATATTGACGGGGATGAAACCACGGTCGGTGACTTCAACACCGGCTTTGTCTGCAGCAATCTTTTTGCCGTTCGGCGTGCGCCCCACGGCTTGCAACACCAAGTCGTAAGTTTGTGGTGCCGGCGCTGTGCCACCCTCCACTGCTGCGGCAAATGTCACCTCGATACCGGCTGGCGTGGCTTTGGCACCTACGGTTTTGGTGTTCAACATGATGTTATCAAAGCGTGGCGCATTCATTTTTTGCCAGATTTTGACCAAATCGCGGTCTGCACCTTGCATCAAACCGTCCATCATCTCAACCACGTCCAAGCGCGCGCCCAGGGTGCTGTAAACCGTGCCCATCTCCAAACCGATGATGCCGCCGCCCAAAATCAACATGCGTTTGGGCACTTCTTTGAGCGCCAATGCGCCTGTGGAGTCAACCACGCGCGGATCTTCGGGCATGAAAGGCAGGCGAACGGCTTGGCTACCGGCGGCGATGATGCAGTTTTTGAAGGCGATGACCTTCTTGGTGCCGGTTTTTTCCTGCGCAGTACCAGAGGTCTCTTCGACTTCGACGTGGTTGGCGCTTACGAACGAGCCGTAGCCGCGCACGGTGGTGACCTTGCGCATTTTGGCCATGGCAGCCAGGCCGCCGGTCAATTTGCCGATCACTTTGTCTTTGTGACCGCGCAGTTTGTCGATATTGACAGCTGGTTTGCCGAAATCAATGCCCAAATCGCCCAAATGCGCCACTTCGTCCATCACTGCAGCAACATGTAGCAAAGCTTTGGACGGGATGCAACCCACGTTCAAACACACGCCGCCAATCGTGGCGTAACGCTCTACCAAAACGACTTTCAAGCCTAAATCTGCCGCTCTAAAAGCCGCAGAATAACCACCTGGGCCACCGCCTAAAACCATCAAATCGCAGTCTAAATCAACTGCGCCAATATAATTTGATGCTATACTAGTTGTAGCTGCTGAGGCAGTATTTACGCCGGCTATAGGCGTAATTATAGTCTTATAGGCCATATCCGTTCGCCCTGAGCTTGTCGAAGGGTTTGCAGAGGCTTCGACAGGCTCAGCCCGAACGGTATTGGTAGCGCCTGCCACGTCCATCGTCATGATGACAGAGCCTTCTTTGACTTTATCGCCGATTTTGATGCTCAAACCGGTGATCACACCGGCGTGGCTGGAGGGGATTTCCATCGACGCTTTGTCGGATTCGACCGTGATCAAGCTTTGCTCGGCCTTGACCGTGTCACCCACTTTGACCAGCAATTCGATGACCGCTACTTCTTCGAAATCGCCAATATCGGGCACTTTGATGTCTATATTTGCCATGTTGTTATCTTTCTTAATGCGTCTCTAAATTGTTTACGAATGAACTTACTTCATTTTGATGGTGAAAATATCCATAGATCCACCGGAATTTTTGTCAAACTCGCAGCCTGCTTTGATCGCTGCTTCAGCCACTTCTCGTGCTGTTTTAGCTTTGGCAAAGGTGGCGTGCATGGCGCCCAGTGCGAAGCCACGGCCTGAACCAATGCCCCAAAACTCTTTGAATTCAAACACTTCGCGGTAGCTGTACAGGCCGTAAATGCCGGTTTGGTTGGCGATTAACACGCTGAACTGGCTGGATTCGTAGGGGTCGTTGTCTTCTTCCTTGGTCTGCATGAAATAGGTGTCTTTCAGCATGGGGTGCAGCTTCAAGAAGGTGTCAAACACCTCGTCTTTGCTGCCAAACAAACGCTCCGCCTTGGGCAAAGCGTTGATGGCTTTGCGCAGCGCAGGGAAATGCGCTACCGTACCCGCCATGCCCACGTAGGTTGGGCCTGACGCCGTATCGAATTTGAAAATTTTGGTGTTATCTTCAAATCTGTGGCTCAAACGCGTGTCGCCAAACGTCACCAGCGTGTCAGCTGCAATGACGATTTGCTGGCCTTTTTTAACGACGACTACTGTGGTCATGCATTTCCTATTTTTTTATTAATTTAAAAACCATGAGCAACGATGATTCCAAAAGATGCCATTGCTAGCAAACCTAAAAAATCCAATCTTAATATCCAACGAACTGCTTTTGGTATTGGCGAAGAATTTTGAGTTTTTGCCTGTCGTATGAACGTTTTAGTCGAAACGATTAAGGCCGATGCAACGATGAAAATCGCTATTTTTATCCAAAAGGCAGGCAGTGCAAAATAGTATGCACTCGGTTTCGCGACCCAAAACAGCATCGCCAAACCCGATAACAACATTATTCCAGCAGAGGCTGCCGAAAGTTTGTCAAAACGAGCTGTTCTAATGGCGTTTTGGGTTGACAGATTAGCTGCAGAAAGCAAGGTATTTTTGCGAAAACTAGCCCACAAAAGCGCCCCAAGTGCGATCATGTGAATTGATTTCACAAAAGCTAATATAGTCAAATTCATAGCAAAATACGGCGGTAATCT
>JAYUCJ010000159.1:0-1304 GCA_043740415.1 Polaromonas sp.
CTTGGCTTCGATTTCAGCATCTGTGGCGCGGTAAGTCACACCTTCCGTCACGCCAATCGTCAGCGCGTGTGCAGAAAATACCGCACAAGTAGCTGTAAGTGCACTCAAAATTTTGTTGGAGATAGTCATTTTAGATAGGCTCAAATTAAGTTCTCAAATTTTGTAGCAAGCTGTATAGGTATCTAAATGGGTTGCTCAACAAGTACCTCAAAAGACATCTAACTCTTCACATTACAAATCCGTGTATCTAATTGTATTTTGGTATCTTTATATTGACTGAATATTCCCTGAAATTGCAACGAGTGAGTTCTCTAGTTACTATTAATTGGGTGTAACAACGCTTAAAAGTCGATCTAGTCCACCACTGTTAATCGCCACCATCGCTTGTTCGCGTACTTTAGGTTTAGCGTGGTAGGCCACAGACAAGCCACCCGCGTCTTCGCACAACTTCATCATCGGCAAATCGTTCGCGCCGTCGCCCATCGCAATGGCTTGAGCGGGGGTGATGCCTAATGATTCACAGGTTGCCAGAACGGTACGGCGTTTCTCCTCGCCATCGCAAATCTCGCCCCAGGCTTGGGTGATCAATTTTCCGGTTAATTTGCCGTCTTTGATCTCCAACAGGTTAGAACGGGCAAAGTCAATAGCCAGCCGTTCTTTGACTCTGTCCGCAAAAAACGTGAAGCCACCGCTCACCAGCAGCACCTTCATGCCCGCTGCTTGGCAGGTATCAATCAACGCCTTCGCCCCCGGGTTGATCTGCAGCCGCTCGTTATAAACCGCCTCCATGCTCGCCACACTCACGCCCTCAAGCAACGCCAGCCGCCGCCGCAAACTGTCCTTGAAGTCCGTGATCTCCCCCCGCATGGCAGCCTCGGTAATCGCCGAAACCTCAGCTTTGCGCCCCGCAGCATCGGCGATTTCGTCGATGCATTCGATGTTGATCAGCGTCGAATCCATGTCAAACGCGATGAGTTTGAAGTTGCTGAGTTTCAAAGGTGGGGTGAAACCTTGGATAACGAGACCGGGGGAGATTTCAGTGGCTTGCATGTGATGTTAAGTTATGGTTTTTACTATTATTTTGATAGCTGCTTAGGCAATAAATACGCCGGCTAGGGGAATATTTTACCTCTCATTCGTACCAGTTTTCAACCCGTAAACCTGGGACACGCTCAAATTCGCGGGTGTTTTGTGTGACAACGATGCAACGGTTTGCCAAGGCAATCCCAGCAATCAGTAAATCATAAGTACCAATAGGTGTTCCAGCTTTTTCAAGAATGCTGCGAATATGACCTGCAGCCTGG
>JAYUCJ010000160.1:0-1303 GCA_043740415.1 Polaromonas sp.
AACGACCCGATGCGAGCATTCGCCCGAGCTCACTACGCTGCTGCTCCAGCTTCTCCCCCAATTCGTCGAACTCTGCGTCGTCCAGTTCCTCGCTGCGCCGTTGCTCATCACTCAGCAGTACCTGGCGAATCCAGTGCTCTGCCAACGCTTTAAGTTGCTCTTCGGACAAGGAGTTGAGCTTTTTCCTGGTGTAGAGAGACCGCTGCTCCTTCAACCTATAGATCCGGCCTAATAAAGTATGAACTTTTGCTATCTTTTTCGATCAAAGATTGATGGAAAAAGAAAACGCAACAAAACAAACCCTCGAGCAGCTTCACGAGCGGCGCAAGCAAGTCGTGAGGCTACATAAAAGAGGTATCAAAATCATGAAAGTCGTGGAGATGACGGGTTTGAGCTACCCGGCAGTACGCGCCGTCATTGATTTGTTTGATGCTGGCGGCTGGTCGGCTATTCGTCCCGCTTGCCGAGGCCGCAGCAAAGGCGATGGCCGCGTGCTCAGTCAAGCCCAGGAGCAGACCATCCAGAGCCTGATCATCCAGAACAGGCCGGAGCAGCTGAAGATGGACTTTTGCTTGTGGAGCCGGGCTGCCGTAGGCCAGCTCATCAGCCAGGAGTACGGCATTGATTTGCAAGTGCGTAGCATCGGCAAATACTTAACCCGCTGGGGCTTCACCCCGCAAAAGCTCATCAAGCGCGCGTACGAGCAAAAGCCCGAAGCGGTGCAGGCTTGGCTTGAGGGGGAGTACCCCGGCATAGAGCAGCGCGCAAGAAGCGAAGGAGCGGAAATTCACTGGGGTGATGAGACCGCTTTGGTCAACACCGACGTGCGCGGCAGGAGCTATGCGCCAGCGGGCAAAACACCTGTGGCAATGGCTGTGGGCGGTACACGTCACAAGCTGTCGATGATTGCCACAGTGACCAATCAAGGTAAGACCCGCTGGATGATCATTGACGAGGCCTTTGATGCGGCCAAATTCATCGAATTTTTAACGGCCTTGATCAAAGATGCGGGCAAAAAAGTGTTCTTGATACTGGACAACTTGCGGGTTCATCACAGCAGGCTTGTCAAGGCTTGGGTAGCAGAGCACAGCGAGAAAATTGAGTTGTTCTATTTGCCCAGCTACAGCCCGCAGCTCAACCCTGAAGAGCGGCTCAATGCTGATCTAAAGCAGGAGATGGGCAAGCGCGTGCCTGTGCGAACCAAGGCCAAACTGCGGGCTGCAGCAAGTGAGCACATGGCAATGCTGGAGCACTCCCCTGAGCGCGTGATGGCCTACTTTCAGGACAAGCGAGTTCGCTATGC